>JAKPSO010000217.1 GCA_029571495.1 Pseudomonadota bacterium | reverse complement strand
CGCTTCGGTGAATTCTTTGAGCTGCGTGAGCCCGTGCTTGGCGTCCACCACGGTGACGACGGCGTCGAGCAAATAGCGCTCGTTGACCTTTTCGTCAGCGAAGAAAGTTTGTGCAACCGGCGCGGGGTCAGCCATGCCGGTGGTTTCGATGACGACGCGGCTGAAATTAAATTCGCCCTTGGCGCGGCGCTTGTAGAGATTGTTGAGAATGCGGATCAAATCGCCGCGCACGGTGCAGCAGATACAGCCGTTGTTCATCTCAACGATTTGCTCTTTGGTGTCGGCGAGGATTTCGTTGTCGACGCCCTCTTCCCCAAATTCGTTTTCGATCACCGCAATTTTTTCGCCGTGATTTTCTTTGAGGATTCGGTTCAGGAGCGTGGTCTTACCGGCTCCGAGGAAACCTGTCAGGATGGTGACGGGAATCGGCGCGCTGGTGGGCTCCGCCCAAGATTGCGCCTCTTTTTCGGCGGCTTTTTTGGCCGCATCTGCTTTAGTGGACATAGTGACTGTATCCTTTCAACTCATGCAATTTTAGGGCGTTCACTGTGAGTTCAATGTCAGCGGCTGTATCGAGTGGTGAACGAGGCGTTGAGCCCGTGCTCTCGACCGCACAGATTCGCGCGCTCGAAGCGCGTTACGCGGACGCGAACCTGATGCGCCGCGCGGGCAAGGCCGCAGCGGATTTTTTGATGCAGCGAACAACACGCGACGCGCGCATCGTGCTCTTCGCCGGGCCGGGCAACAATGGTGGTGACGCGCTCGCGTGTGCCGCGGAATTGGCAGCGGCGGGTTATGTTCCGCAGCTGATCTTGCTTGGGGATCCCGAGAAGCTACCCGCGGATGCGGCGCAAGCGTGGCGACGCGTGGCGGAGTTAAACACCTCGGCGGCGAGTACAGGTTTTGCCCCCTCTCCCCCGGAGGGAGAGGGCCGGGGAGAGGGGGACAGTGGCATGTCCCGCGATCATTCTTCCTCTAGCGACGTGCCCCCTCTCCCCCAACCCCTCTCCCTCCAGGGGCGAGGGGAGCAGATAGTTGTGTCACGCGAAACGCCATCAACAATTTCCGCCGATTGGATCGTCGACGGTCTTTTTGGCATCGGCCTGAAACGACCGCTGGACGGCGCTTTCAGCGATGCAGTGCGGGTGATCGCAGAGACGCGGCGCGCGGGCGCGACGGTCTTTTCGCTCGACGCACCGAGTGGGATTGACGCCGACACCGGTGCACTGGTCGGCGACACTGCGGTCGCTGCGGACTTCACGCTGACGTTTTTGTCGCTCAAGCCCGGTCTACTCACAGGCCCCGCGCTCAATTTCTTGGGTGCATTGCACTGCGACAGCCTAGGCACGGCACGCGACGCATCGACGCCGCTCGCAACGGCGGTGAATCGTGACTACATAGACGCCGCGTTTTCGCCGCGCGCTGCCAACGCGCACAAGGGTTCGCAAGGCACCTGTGTGATCATCGGCGGTGCCGATGGCATGCTCGGCGCGGCGACGCTTGCCAGTCGCGCAGCCATGCGCTGCGGCGCGGGTAAAGTGAAAGTCGGATGGCTCGCGAGCACCGCACCTACGCTCGACGCGAACATGCCGGAAATCATGATGGGCACGGCGAGCGACCTCGTTGCGAGCGAAAACACCGCGATAGTCATCGGCTGCGGTCTTAGTGTGTCCGGCGCGGCGGTTCGCGTGTTGACCACCGCGTTGCAGCGCGATACTCCGATGGTGGTTGACGCCGATGCGCTCAATCTCATCGCGCAATCGGCGGAACTCGCAACGCTCATGCAGCGACGCACTGCGAGCACGGTCATCACCCCTCACCCTGCGGAGGCCGCGCGGCTTTTGGGCTGCAGCACGGCGGACGTGCAGCGAGACCGCTTGCGCGCAGCGCGTGATCTCGCGAAAGGCTATCGCTGCGTCGCGGTGCTCAAAGGTGCGGGAACGGTGGTGTGCGATGGCCTCACGCACACGGCATTGAGCATCAATCGCACAGGTAACGCATTGCTCGCCACCGCTGGAACGGGTGACGTGCTCGCAGGCATGATCGGCGCGTTGCTAGCGCAAGGTTTTGACGTGGCAACCGCAGCGCACCTTGGCGTGTGCATGCATGGCGCTGCCGCAGATCAGCTTGCGGCGAGCGGTGTACGGCGAATGGTCGCGAGCGACTTGTTCGAACCTCTCGCGCGGCTCTAGTCGCCGCTACGTTTGCCTTGCCCGCGAACGCGAATTTCGCGAAATGCGCAACGTGCGGCGACGGGGCTGACGTCAAATCACGCGCGACTACGCGGCGCGCGCAACGCAGGCGAGCACTAGGGGGCCATTGGTTGTCAGAAACAGCGGTACCGTGGCGCCCGACGCAGCACGCAATGCGTGGATGCCATCGGCAATCTGGCCAGAATCCGTACGAAAGTTGAGCCGCCACTGCGCAAAGCGTGCGTCGCGACCAACACGCTCGGCGCTCTCCAACGTGACTTGCGCGCCTCCCGCGGTGACAAAGCGTTCTCCGACACAGCGATCAGGCGCATCCATCAAGTTGCCGCCAACTCGGTTCGACGCCAGCGTGACGCCTGACATAGTCAGCGAAGCCAACGCGCTCGTTACCGCACCACCCGAAAAGGCTCGTCTATTCATGAATTTCCCTCGTGTATCTGCTAGGTTTCACGCTCATTCGCGTCTAGTACACTGAACTCAGGTCTAGCCACAACAGAGTTTGAGTTTAGCGGATTATTCCGAGGGAGTGGTGCGACGTTTTCGTTTGTATTTCGAAAATTGACCACTCGTACGCTTGCGTTTGGGCGAATTATGCGTAAGATAACTCCTATGACGTTTGTGATCTCTGGTCCAATCGACTGACAGCTACCGAAACATTTTTGCCAAGATTGGCAACCGAAATACCTGTAAGGCGCGGAGGCACTATGAGTGAGTTCTTTATTGGCCAGATCATGATCGCGGGTTTTAACTTCGCGCCCAAATTCTGGGCTCTGTGCAACGGGCAGCTGATGCCTATCAATCAGTACCAAGCGCTGTTCTCGCTGCTTGGCACCCAGTACGGCGGCAATGGAACGACAAATTTTGCGCTTCCGGATTTGCGTAGTCGGACGCCCGTCGGCTACGCCAGTTCCGTCGATCCGAGCTGGCAGCCGCCGAGTGTGCAGCTCGGGCAAGCTGCTGGAGTTGAACACGTCACGCTTCTCAGCGCCAACCTACCGCAGCATACTCACACAGTAAACGCGGTGACTGGAGCAGGAACCAGCCGCAACCCCGCGACCCGCTTGTATGCAACGAGCACAGACTCATCAACACCTGCGGCGAGTCTCTATGCGGCACCGGGTACGCTGGTACCGCAAAACCCGCAATCGGTAAGCGTCGCGGGCAGCAATCAGCCACACCCCAACTCGCAGCCGTATTCGGTTCTGAACTTTTGTATTGCGCTCAGCGGTATTTTTCCCTCACGCAATTAGTGTTCGTCGTAGACCGTACGGTCATTTCCTTTTGATTTAGCGCCTCGGAGTCTGTCCTATGTCCACACCCTACATTGGTGAAATTCGCATGTTTGGCTTCGGCTCCCGTGGTGCGCCGAACGGCTGGCAAGTCTGTGACGGCAGTTTGTTGCCCATCTCTCAGTACGATGCGCTGTACGCATTGATTGGCACGACGTACGGCGGCGATGGACAGACAACCTTCGCCGTGCCAGATATGCGAGGTCGGATTCCGCTGCACCAGGGGCAAGGTCCAGGACTATCCAACCAAGTGATCGGCCAAAAGGCCGGAACCGAGACGGTAACGGTGCTCTCGACCCAGATGCCCGCACACACGCACACATTGGTTGCAACATCGGCGGCGGCGACGGCTACTACTCCGGGAAACACCGTGTTGCCTGCGACGGTGAGTGGCGACACGTTCTATGCTTCCGACATCACGGGCGGCACCGCCGCTCCCGCCGACGCGACGGCCATCAGCGGTGCCGGCGGATCGCAGCCACACGAAAACACGATGCCGACGTTAACAGTTCAGTATTGCATCGCCCTAGAAGGCATATTCCCAACCCAAGCGTAGCGAAAATCATCAGTGTTTAGGAGAACAGCATGACCACACCCTTCATTGGCGAAATTCAGTTATTCGGATTCAATTTCAACCCGCGCGGTTGGGCATTCTGCAATGGCGCAACCATGCCCATTTCACAGAACACCGCGCTGTTCTCGCTCGTGGGAACGACGTACGGGGGGAACGGGCAGACGACTTTTCAGCTTCCAAATTTTGCGGGGCGGGCCAGTACGCAACAAGG
>JAKPSO010000212.1 GCA_029571495.1 Pseudomonadota bacterium | reverse complement strand
CTCAACGGCGGCGGTTCGCGGCCGCGTGGTGACAAGTACGCTCGGCTTAGCGACTGGGTCACGCTGGCCGATGCGTATTACGACGCCGCGTCCACAATTGATGTGAAGGGCGTGGCGGTGAAACTTCCACCGCTGTGGGGTACAGACGCGTTGCACGGCAACAATAGTCTGTATGGCGCAACGATCTTCCCGCACAACATTGGGCTTGGTGCGGCGCGGAGCGCTCGGTTGGCGGGTGATGTCGCTGCGGCAACTGCGAAGGCGGTGCGGGCCTCTGGGGTGCAGTGGGTGTTCGCACCGACGCTGGCGGTCGCTCGCGACGTTCGCTGGGGGCGCACTTACGAGAGCTTCTCGGAGAATCCCGCAGTCGTCGCGGACTATGCGGGGTCGATCATCGCGTCGATGCAGGGTAATTTGTTGGGTGACGCCAACGTGATCGCCACAGCAAAGCATTTCATTGGGGACGGCGGCACGCAGGACGGCGTTGATCTCGGCGTAACTACGGCAACGCTCGCGGAGCTTGAAACGATTCATGGCGCTGGCTTCAAACGTGCGTTGAGCGCTAACGTGCAGACGGTCATGGCGTCACTGCATAGCTGGGTAGACGCGACAAGTGGAAAAGATCACGGACGTGTACACGCCGACAAAACGCTGCTCACTGATTTGCTGAAGGAGAAATGGGGTTTTGATGGTTTCGTGGTGTCTGACTGGAATGGCATTGGTCACGTCGCAGGGTGCAACAACACGAGCTGCGCGAGAGCGATCAACGCCGGCATTGATATGGTCATGGTGCCCGAGCAGTGGCGCGAATTTATCGCCAACACGATTGAGCAAGTCAAGCGCGGCGAAATACCAATGGCACGTATTGACGATGCGGTCACGCGAATTTTGCGCGTCAAGTTGCGCGCGGGTGTGCTTGATACGAAACCGTCCCGTAACCGCTATGCAGGCGACGTGACGGCGCTGCAGGCGCGAGACCTAGCCCGCCACGCAGTGCGATCATCGCTCGTTCTACTCAAAAATGACAATGCGGTGTTGCCACTTGCGCGCGGCAAGCGGGTGCTTGTGATCGGAAAGGGCGCCGACAGTTTTGAGATGCAGACGGGCGGCTGGACGTTAAGCTGGCAAGGCACAGGTAACCGTAATTCGGACTTCCCCGCGGGCGACACGATTTTCGCGGGGCTGCGCGATGCGTTGGGCGCGGACAACGTTGTGCTGGCGGAAACCGCGTCGGGGATCGATGTGAAACGCTTTGATGCGGTGGTGCTCGTGATTGGCGAAACACCGTACGCGGAAGTCAACGGCGATTTGCCGCCGTCAGACACTCTGCGCCATACGAGTCGCTATCCAGAAGATTTCGAGGCGTTGATGTCGGTGGCCGGGCGCGGCGTGCCCGTGGTGACCGTAATTCTGTCGGGGCGCCCGCTTTATGCGAATGACGTGCTGAACCGATCCGACGCGTTTGTCGCTGCGTGGTTACCCGGCACGGAGGGTGGCGGCCTCGCGGATGTGCTCGTTCGAGGCAAGGACGGTCGCGCGAATTTTGATTTCGTCGGCAAGCTGCCATTTTCTTGGCCGGTTGCCGCATGCGCAGACGTTGCACGGTCGGCAGACGGCACAGGTGCGATAGCTTTTCCGGTCGGATACGGGCTGAGCTATGACCAAGCAAAGGCGTTGGGTTCGTTACCTGAAGATTCGCGGACTGGCGGCTGCGCGTCTAAGGAGGCGTTGGTCGTGTTTGATCAGTTCGCGCAGAGTCCCTATGGTCTGCAGGTTTCGG
>JAKPSO010000197.1 GCA_029571495.1 Pseudomonadota bacterium | reverse complement strand
GCAAAGCGCATCGCCACGGCGTAGGTCGGCGTCGTCACGCTGCCCAACTGCAAAGTGATGGCATAAAACGTGGTCGACCAAATCAGGACCGGAACGAGAAACAAAATCCAGCTACGTCGGGACATGACAGTTCGGGGCGCTACGACAATTCGCCAGCGCCCAATTTCAAAGGTGAAAGAGAGGCGCTATTCGATCGTCGCGACGCGACGCGGAAAGCGGATGTTCAGTTGCTTAAGCTTGCGGTAGAGATGCGTGCGCTCAAGCCCTGCTTTTTCGGCCACGCGGCTCATATTGCTCG
Source organism: Pseudomonadota bacterium (assembly GCA_029571495.1). Classification (GTDB taxonomy): domain Bacteria; phylum Pseudomonadota; class Gammaproteobacteria; order Burkholderiales; family Casimicrobiaceae; genus Casimicrobium. Next base: position 4,057 of record JAKPSO010000197.1, on the reverse strand, counting down.
ACTCTCGGCCGAGCAGATTTTCGAAGTAAATCCGCTCGAACGCTTCGCGCGCTTCGCGCAACGGCAACTCGAAAAACTCCGGTGGCAACGCGGGGCGCTCCGGCGCGGATGTATCGCGCAGATCGCCCAAGATTGCCTGCAAATGATCGACCGTAATGTCATCATTGTTCGACAGCAACAAGCTCGACAGCACGCTCTGCAACTGAATCAAATTGCCCGGCCACGGCGCGGCTTCCAGAAGCTGGCGCACCTCGGGCGAGAGTCGCGCCGGTGCCTCTGGCGAAAACGCCAACGCGCAACGCTCGATCAAGTCCGGTAGATCGGGCCGCCGTGAACGCAGCGGCGGGATCACCACCGTGCTAGACGACAACAACGCAAACAAATTCGGATCAAAGCGACCTTCGCCCGAGAGCTGGCCCAAGGGCTCGCTACTTGCGCACACGATGCGCACGCCGTAGGTCGTCGTCTTCCCGATCATGAACGCGAGCGAGCGCTGCTCACTGCGCGAAAGATGCGCCACCTCTGGGCAATACAACGTACCGCCGCGCGCGCTCTCCAAAATTTCCAGCGGCGAGCTGATCAAACGCTGGCCGCTCTCAATCGTGAACCACGGCGTATTCGGCTCATGCAGCGCGCGTGCGCACTCGATGAAGCCAACGCCCACCTCGCCCGTGATCAACACCGAACGGCGCTCCGCGATCAACGACTCCAGTCGCACCCGCAGCTCGTTGATCACTTGGCTCTTGCCAAGATCACTCAGGTTGATCGTACTTGTGCGCTTCGCCTGCCCGACCTTCAGCGCGCGCTGAACCGTCGAGAGAAGCTTCTGCAAACCAATCGGCTTTTCTAAGAAATCGAACGCGCCAATGCGCGTGGCTTCGACCGCCGTCTCGATCGTCGCGTGACCGGAGAGCATCACCACGGGCATCGTCAGCACGCCCGCCGCTTTCCACTCTTTCAGCAGCGTTACGCCATCGGCGTCCGGCATCCAGATGTCGAGCAACACGAGCGACGGATTGTGTTTGCGACGCAATTCGCGCGCAGCCGCCGCGTTCTCGGCGAGGCGCACGACATAGCCCTCGTCCTCGAGAATTTCGTGTAGCAGCTCTCGAATGCCGACTTCATCATCAACAACGAGAATTTCTGTGGAAGCGATCAAATCTCTGGTTTCTCTTCGGTCAGTAAAGGGAACACAACGGTCACTACCGCGCCGCCCGTTGCTGCGTTATCAACGCTGATTCGGCCTTTGTGCTCATCGATGATTTTCTTCACGATTGCGAGCCCGAGGCCGGTGCCTTTGGGTTTGGTAGTGATGTAGGGTTCAAACGCCCGCTGTTTCACGGCATCCGAAAATCCCCCGCCATTGTCGCAGAATCGCAGCACTAGCTCCTGCTCAGCTTCTTGTCCGTTGACCGCGCGCAAAGTGGCGTCCACTTGCACGTGCCCGTCTGTGCGGTCGACGCAGGCGTCCACCGCGTTCTGCATTAGGTTGTGCACCACCTGCCGCAAACGCGTCGCCTCACCGCGAATCATGCGCTCCGGCGAGCCCCAATGCAGCGTCAATTTCACCGGATACGACGCATAAAGCTCCAGTGTTTCTTTGAGCAACGCCTCCACGTCGACGGCCTGCAAACTACCGGGGCGCGGGCGTCGTGCGTAGATCGCAAAATCATTCACCATGTTCTTCATGGCCGTGACTTGGTTCACGATGGTCTGCGTGCCGCGCCGCAAAATCTCCGCGTCGGCCTCACCGAGTCGCGGCACGAGTTTCATCTCCAAGCGCTCTGCCGAGAGCTGAATCGGCGTCAGCGGATTCTTGATTTCATGCGCCAAACGCCGCGCCACTTCCGCCCACGCCGTATCGCGCTGCGCTTGCAACACTTCGGTGATGTCATCAAACACCACGATGCGCGCGCCGACGTCGGCCACCACGCGCCGCGCGCCGCGCAGGATGAAGGTGCGCGCGTTCCCGCTCACCATCAGCTCCTGCTCGCGCTGCCAATCGTTCTCGCCGGAGGCCGCAAAGTTGCGCGACACGATCTCCGCAAAATTCGCCAAGCTCGGCTCCGTGCGCGCCCACACCGACAGCGACTCGCCTACGCGCTCGTCAATGCGCGATTGCAGAATCACCGCCGCCGCCGCGTTCGCCACGCGCAGCACGAAATCATCCGTGAGCACCAACACGCCCGCGTTCAGATTCTTGAGGATGTTTTCGAGATACAGATTGCTCGTCTCGATCTCGCGCCGGTTCGCCTGATCACGATTTCGCGCGTCGGAGAGCTGCGCCGTCATCGTGTTGAACGACTGCGTCAGCACCGACAACTCGTCGTTGCCTTCCACCGGTTGCCGGCGCGAAAAGTCTCCGTCCGCCACAGCGCGCGTACCCTCTGCCAAGCGCGCCAACGGCTGCGCCAAGCGTTGCGAAAACACGGACGCCAATGCCAGTGCCGTCAGCAGCGCAAGCATCAACGCCAGCGTCAACGTAAACGCAAACAAGCGCTTCAACGCCACGCGCTGGAACGACAAATCCTGATAGTCGCGATAGCCCGCCTCGATGCGCTCGGTTTGCTCACGCAGCAGCGCGGGCACCGGCTGTGTCACAAGCAACAATCGCAGCGGCGACGCATCGCGCGCGCTCACCGGAGCGAGCACTTTCAGTTGCAGGCTCGCCTCACCCACCGGCTCCACCGCCGCCACGGTTTCCATCGAACGCACACGCCGCAGTTCGAGCGCAGACGGCGTCACAGGCGGCAGCGCCACCACGCTCTCGGTCGATTGCGCGACCAACGCGCCGTTGGCCGTGAGCAGCGAAATGTTCGCAATACCCGCCTGCTCGCGCAGCGACCCGAGCAGCGCTCGTGCCTCGGAGGGCTCACGCGCAGCGAGCGACGCGGCGATCGCTTCCGTCTTGCGCGTGAGTTCTTTCAGCGGCTGGTTCAGCGCAGTGCGCCCAAGCTGCAACCCGGTTTCGAGCGCCTTATCGATGCGCGTGTCGAAATAGCTCTCCACCGACGACGCCAAAAACTGCACCGAAATCGCATAGACCAACGCGCCCGGAAGCACGGCCACGACGGCGAAGAACATCATCATGCGCGTCGTGAGCTTCGCGCCAAAGATCGCCGCGCGCCGCGCCTTGAGCAGCAACACGATCTGGTAAATCACCAAGCCCGCGAGCCCCGTCACGATCAACGCGTTGGCCACGATGATCTCGGTGTAGTAGCGTGTGAAGAGCGGCGAATTCGCCGACGCTGTCGCCAGCACCGTGATGAACACCGCGCCCGCAACCGCCAAGATCCACCACGCCACGCGCATCCATTTCGGCGGCGACAGCCCCACCGCCGCGTCCGCCGCGCGCGGATCGATCAGGCCAGCAACGTTGTCGCTCGCACTCACGGCGTGAGCACCACGCGATACCAATCCGACGTCAAGGTCCACTCGCGCGACACCAGCGTGTTCACTTGCAGCGGTTTCGGCAACTGCGTCGTATCGAGTTTGAGGCGTAGCGACACTTCATAGCGCTCGCCGCTGCGCAATTCGCGCTTCTCGAACAACGTGCGCCCGCGCACCAGTCGCACTTGTCGCAACGCATCGGCCAAGGTCGCGTACGTTTGCGCCGAACCCACGCTGCGCCCGGTGTCCACGCGATATGCGTTGGTCAATGGCGAAAACGTCAAGCGCCGCACAAACGACGGCGACGGCACACGCTCATCAAACCAGTACGATCGCGACCGCGTCGCCTCCGTTTCGAGCACGAAATATAGCGGCGTGCCGCGCGTCAACGCCTCTTCAAGCGGCGCCGTCAGCGAAAAATCAAATTCCGCATCGACCACAAACGCATCATCCTGCGCGCGTACCACGGCGCTCTTCACGGCGATCACTTCGGCGCTGACTTGCACCGTGAACGCCAACGCGGTGACCGCAGTCACCGCGCCACGAAACACCCTGCGCAACAAAGAAGAACGCCCCGAACTCACAACGCCACTTTTTCTAACAACGCGTAAAAATACCCGTCGTGATTGTGCGTCTTGCGGTTGCCTCCGGGCAACAATTGGCCGCT
>JAKPSO010000062.1 GCA_029571495.1 Pseudomonadota bacterium | reverse complement strand
CAAGCACTTCGCCGCGCAGCCTAAAGCGACCCCGCGTGAAGTCCATGTCGTTGCGGTCGTATTGCATCTCGGTCAAGCGTCGAATAGCGGCGCGTTGGTCGAGCGTGTCGCCTTCGCGCAAGTGCAAGATCATCGAGTGGTAATCCACCGGGTCGCCGATACCGTAAATACACGAAACGGATGCGACGATGATGCAGTCCGTGCGCTCCATGATGCTTTTGGTCGCCGAGAGGCGCATCTGCTCGATGTGCTCGTTGATCGCGCTGTCCTTTTCGATGAACAAATCGCGTGACGGCACGTACGCTTCGGGCTGGTAGTAGTCGTAGTACGAGACGAAATACTCGACGGCGTTGTCGGGAAAGAACTCACGGAACTCGGCGTAGAGTTGCGCCGCAAGCGTTTTGTTTGGCGCCATGACGATGGCCGGGCGACCGGTGCGCGCGATCACGTTGGCCATCGTGTAGGTCTTACCGGAGCCAGTCACGCCCAGCAGGGTTTGAAACTGCAACCCCGAATCAATGCCGTCGACCAGCGTCGCGATCGCCGTCGGCTGGTCGCCCGCAGGCGGAAACGGCTGTTCGAGGGAGTACGGAGAATTAGGAAAGGTAACGCGCATCGCGGGATTATCGCGTTTGTCGCGAATAACTGCAAATACATACAGCCTTTGGTCGCCTGTGCGTGGCGCGTTACGCTATGGCATGAACCGCATTTCCAAACTTCGTTGGTGGGGGCTCGGTGCCTTGTGGGCCGTGACGGCGCTGGCACATGCTGCCGCGCCGGCGGAATCAATCACGTCAGAAGCTGCGGCGCTCGAGGAGAAGGCGGATGTCGGCGTGCGCAAGGCGCTGTCGACGCAGCCGAAAGTCGAGATGCTGATCGTGCTCGGTGACGGCCCAGACCTCACCACTGCGGAAACGATCACGGACCGCGTGACACGCATTCAATACGTCGTGGACACATTGAAACGTCACGCCGAAACGGCGCAAGGCCCGCTTCGCGCATGGCTGACCGCCAACGGTGTGGAGCATCGCGCGTACTGGCTCGCGAACATGATTCATGTGCAAGCGGACACGTCACTGGCCCGCGCGCTCGCGAATCGCAGCGAGGTGAAGCGCCTCGTCGCGAACCCGCGTACACGCACCTTGCCGGACCAAAGCAAACTGCGCCTTGAGCAAGACGCTTCCGACGGCCAGAAGCGCCAAAGCACGATCAGCGCAACCAATGGCATCGAATGGGGCGTCGCCAAGATCAACGCGCCGCAACTCTGGGCGCTCGGCATCACGGGCGCGGGCATCGTGATCGCGGGACAGGACACGGGTTACGACTGGACGCACCCCGCGCTCAAGGGCAAATATCGCGGCTGGAACGGCACAACCGTCGATCACAACTACAACTGGCATGACGCGATTCATTCAGGCGGCGGCAGTTGCGGATTCAACTCCGTGGTTGCATGCGACGACGACTATCACGGCACACACACGATGGGCACGATGGTGGGCGACGACGGCATGGGTAACCAGATCGGCGTTGCGCCGGGAGCGAAGTGGATCGGATGCCGCAACATGGACCAAGGCACGGGCACACGCGAAACCTACGTCGAATGTTTTCAGTGGTTGCTAGCGCCGACCAATTTGGCGAATGCCAACCCGGACGTCAGCAAAGCGCCTCACGTCATCAACAACTCGTGGGGATGCCCAACGTTCGAACTCGGGTGCGAAACGCCAGCGAGCAGCGATCCGATTCGCGTCGCGATCGAGGCGCTCACCGCGGCCGGCGTGCTTGTCGTGACGTCTGCTGGCAACGGCGGGCCTTCGTGTTCAACCATCGACGACCCGCCCGCGATGTTCGACGCGTCGTTCTCGGTCGGTGCAACGATGTCGTCCGACGTGCTGACCGGATTTTCAAGCCGAGGACCGGTCACCGCGGTGACCAGCACCCGCTCCAAACCTGATGTCACTGCACCGGGCCTCAACGTTCGCTCCAGTGTTCCGGGCTCTGGCTACACCTCGGCCAGTGGCACCAGCATGGCAGGCCCCCACGTCGCGGGTGCGGCCGCGCTTTTGATGCAGGCGTACCCATCCCTAATCGGCAATCCCATGGAGATTCGCCGTCTGCTCATGCGTACGGCCAAGCGTCTTCCTATCGCAGAAAACTGCGGCTCGCTAAACACCACCGTTCCCAACAACAGCACTGGCTGGGGCCGCATCGATGTCCTCGCGGCATACAACGGTGCACCCGGCGCCTCGCTCGATATTGACGCCAACACGTCGGGAGCACGCTACGATGCTGCAACCGACGGCGTTCTCATTGCACGGCACCTGATGGGATTCGGCGCGTTGGCATTGACCGACAATGCGCTCGCTGGAAGTGCGACACGCAGCAACCCCGCGCTCGTGAAAGCACACCTAAACGCGATCATGCCCGCGCTTGACGTCGACGGCGACGGCCAACGACTCGCAGCCACAGACGGTCTGCTGATCCTTCGTTACTTACTGGGCTTGCGCGGAAATGCGCTGTCCGACAACGCCACGGCGCCGGGCGCTGTGCGCACGTCCGCTGCCGACATTGAGGCGTACTTGCAGTTGCTCACGCCCTGATTCGGTGCCGCGTTTTCGGGTCAACGCGACGCGCAGGGCAGCAAGATAAACTCTACGCAATGCCTAAGATTGAATCGACGTATCACCGCCCGTGGTGGCTGCCCACTGGACACATACAGAGCATCTACGCGCAGTACCTCAAGCGTCCCGTGATCGCGTACCGGCGCGAACGGCTCGAACTGACGGATGGCGATTTTCTTGATCTCGATTGGGCGGACGCACCGGACAGCGCCGCACCTTTACTCGTTTTCTTCCATGGACTCGAGGGTTCAAGTGACTCGCAGTATTGCCGCACAACAATGGCGTCGGCGAATCGTCGCGGATGGACCGGTGTGGTCGCGCACTTTCGTGGGTGCTCCGGCGAGCCCAACCGACTCCCGCGCTCGTACCACTCTGGCGACAGCGAGCATTGCGACATCGTGCTGCGCGAGCTGCGCGGCCGATTCGCCGAACGCAAAATTTACGCGGTAGGCGTCTCGCTCGGTGGCAACGCGCTCACTAAATGGTGCGGCGAACAAGGCGACGCGGCCGCTTCGGTCATCGCCGCCGCAGCATCAGTCTCGAACCCGCTCGACCTGGGCATTTCAGCCGAGGCGATCTTGCACAGCCACAACTGGATCTTCAACACCTATTTCATGCGCGCCATGGGCCAGAGTTACGCCAAACGCATGGTGTTGCACCCCAAGTTGCGTGTGAAGGAATTTCTGATCAAGCCAAAGAACTTCCCGGAGTTTGACGAACACTACACGGCACCCATGCACGGTTACACGAGCGCCTGGGATTACTACCACCGCGCATCCTCGCGCGGTTTCATCCCAAAGATTCGCGTCCCGTTCTTAGTGCTAAACGCGATGAACGACCCGTTTGTTCCCGCGTCGCTGTTCCCGAATGCACATGAGGTGCCGGACAACGTCATGCTTGAACAACCCACCGACGGCGGGCACGTTGGGTTTGTCTCCGGGCCGTTTCCGGGGCACTTGAATTGGCTTCCGGAGCGACTGTGTAAATACTTTGAGTCCGTGTAGGAGCGGCCAACCGCACAGACCACGCCAAACTACGCCGCCTAAAATCTGACTTATGACTAAACCTCTCACCCTTCCCTCCGAAATCTTCAAGGCCTACGACATTCGCGGCATCGTCGACAAATCGCTGACCGCCGAGGTGGTGCGCCGGGTCGGCCATGCGCTCGGTTCGCTGGCGCTTGAGCAAGGCCAACAAGCCATTGCCGTCGGCCGTGAC
>JAKPSO010000184.1 GCA_029571495.1 Pseudomonadota bacterium | reverse complement strand
CCAAGCGTAATCGCGGAGAGTGGAGCGCCAGCGCTACTCGGCCGCGCTTTCGTGAATCGAGCGACGCCAAGTCGTCGCTTACAAGTCGCAAACGAACTGTGACGTGATGTGTAGGCGCGGACCTGGCCGCGCTTTCGTGATACTGCGCGACGCCAAGTCGTCGCCTACGAATTGCAATCGACCTGTGACGTGATGTAGGCGCGGACTTGGCCGCGCTTTCGTGATTCTGAGCGGCGCCAAGTCGTCGCCTACAAGTCGCAATCGAGCTGTGAGGTGATGTAGGCGCGGACTTGGCCGCGCTTTCATGAATCGAGCGACGCCAAGTCGTCGCCTACATGTCGGAGACGAACGGTTTCACCGCCCCGCCATGCCATCGATTACCGCAACTGCTTGTCGAAGAAAGCAACCGTCTCTTTTGCAAGCCGATCTAGGAACGCTGCGCGGTCGAAGCCTTGCGGGTCGCGGGCTACGCTGCCGTCGGGGGAGGGCAGGTCCATTGTCGGCGTGTTCATGAACGCGTAGTGTCCTGCGTTGGGCACGAGTTGCAGCGTTGTGGTGGCGGCGCGCATGTTCTGCATGACCCACTGCGCGTGGAAGCGCGGCACGAGGAAGGTGTCTTTTTCTCCCGCGTAAATCGCCACCGGCACGGTGATCGACGCGAGCGATGACGCGCTGAACGCTGCGCCCATCGGTGCCAAAGCGATGACTGCGCGCACGCGCGTATCCGCCTGCACTGGCTCTTCCTGACCGTCCTTCGACGTGTCAACCGGCACCGAAGCGCCGCCAACCGAACTCGACAACTTGCACAACACAGGGTCCAGCGCCGCCTCAAGCTCGCAATGCGTGCGCAGGCGCGAGAGCACCGGCTTGCCGCCTGCCAGCGCCAACACAGTGTAGCCGCCCGCCGAATGGCCGAGCGCACCGATCAGCGGCCGCCCGTCGGCATCGCTGGCGATGCGTGCGCGCCATTGCGAGTCGGCGAGGATGGTGTCGATCACGCGCGAAGCCTGTCGCGGCCGCTCGGCAAAGTAGCGTCCCGGCGTGGCACGCATCGACTGGTCCTGCCAGGTGTCGCCGACGTGCTCGACGCTTGCGACGAGGTAGCCGCTCCGCGCCAGCGCCTGTGCCAACGTCGCAAAACCAGTCTCAGTCGAGGCCGTGCCGTGACTAATCACGATGAGGCCCTTGACCTTCGGCTCCGGTGCTCCGTTGATGGCCACGGTCTGCAGGAACGGCCCCATGGGAATCACCCGCGCCGCATCAAACGTCGCGTAATACAGCGCGAAGTGGGCAGGCTTGTTGTCAGCACCGCTTGTGGTCACCGTCATCTGGCGAAAGCCCGCCTGGTTGGCAGGAGCGGCATCGGCGGCGTGAGCGGCAGGCAGCAGCAGCGCGACACAGGCCGCTGCTACGGCAAGCGGACGAGCACGAGAATCAAAGGTGGAACGGGCAAACATGGATGGATAACTTTCGGGTTGGGTTGCGCTGCGGGGAGCAGCAGGCCGAAGTATCCGGGTACGTTTGAGCGGCGTCTGAAAGGTGCGATGAAACGCCCGTCAGACGCGCCATCGGATCGATGCGCGCGTGAACGGGCGAAGTTGGGCGGTGTGTTGCTACGGCTCGCGTGCCGCAGGGTGCGTACGCGAAGAGTCATGCACCGGTCTCGCGCCGTGGAGAGAGTCGTTATTACGGTCGGAGCTCGCGCCAACAGAGG
>JAKPSO010000183.1 GCA_029571495.1 Pseudomonadota bacterium | reverse complement strand
GATATGCGCGACGCAAACACCGAATATGACGCGGTGTTCCGTCACTATGTGGCATGGCGTTGTGGAGCGCGCGAAGATACGGAGACGCGCCTGCACCCGTTGGCGCATGCGGCAGCGCGTGCATTGATTGCATTGCAGCTCGCCCTCGACTGGGAGGAATAGGCGTATGCAATGCCCATATTGCAAGCGCACGAACACGCGCGTGGTGCAGACGTTCATGGCACAGGACGTGTTTGGTGAGTTCGTTAGGCGTCGCCGCGCCTGCTGTGACTGCGGCTTCCGGTGGTGGACTCGGGAGCGTGCGGAATAGATATAGCGATTTGCGTATACGGGTATACCTGACAATTCGCGCGCGCCCGTATACGATGGACGTGATGAAGCACGACGCGACAAACACCGATAGCGACGTGGCCGCCTTGCGCGAGCAAGTGAAGCGCCACGCCATCGGACTTGAGAAGGCCAAGCAGGCGCTGCAGGCGCTGGGCCTGCGCGCGTAGAAAGTTTAAATCGCCCACACGCAATTCATTATTCATTGCGTCTCGGCCGTCCTCGCGGGTGCGCATCAAGGCTCCTCCCGCGAGGGCGGCTTTTTGTTTTGGCGCTAAACATGGTGACCGAACAACTGCCTATATGGTGGCGCTTGGGAAGCGACGACTTGCCGAATCCGTATACGTGCGATGACTACGCAGACATGTGCGCAACGAACACGCTCAGCGATGAGCGGCCGCACTTCGACGGCGTAGACGATGCAGAGTGGCACGGCAAAGTCGTCATGTGCCAACGCTGACGGAAAGGGTACGTACTCAGTATGGCCGGAGGACGTCGGGACGGTGCGCCTCGCGTAGAAGTGGTTTGGCTCGATACGGAGGAAGATGCCAGTTGGCAGGATTCGACGAAGGCTGCATCGACGACGTGCCCGGTGTGCCGCACCTACGGACAACTACTCTGCATTCGCGACGATGCCGTTGTTGTGGCCACCACCATGAATCACACCGAATGCTCACGAGTTACCATCCCACGCGGCTGTGTGCAGGCGATCTACTCCCTGAAGCGCAACGGTGTCTATCGAGGTGCGAATGAAGCTTAGCAATCTCTGGCGCAAACGCGAGCAGCGCACCGTGACGTGGGAGGACATCGAGCCTTCGGTATCGCCTGAGTTGTTCCAATCGCTTATCACAAGTGCCACGGGCGAAAGTGTCACGGCCACGAACGCTATGCAAATTAGCGCCGTGTTCGCATGCGTACGTTTGATCGCCAGCACGATGGCGACAGTGCCGCTGCTCCTCTACCGCCGCCTCGAAGACGGATCGTCGCGCAAGGAACGCGCGCCGGAGCATCCGCTGTACAGAGTGCTGCACGACGCGCCGAATCCCGAAATGAGTGCCTGCGAATTCTTCGAGTTCATGACCATGCACCTCGAATTGCGCGGCAACGCGTACGCTGAAATCGTGCGCAATCAGCGTGGCGATGTGCAGCAGTTGTGGCCGTTGCGCCCTGACCGCATGGAGCCGCGCCGCGTGGATCAGGCGCTCGTGTACCTGTACCGCAGGCCGGACGGCACGTCGCACCTATTCGACGCCGACGAAATCCTGCACCTGCGCGCGCTGCCGACGGATGGCATCATGGGCCTGAGTGTTATTGACCAGTGCCAGGAATCGCTGGGCCTGTCGAAAGCAAGCGACAAGTTCGCTGCGAAGTTTTTCTCGAACAGCGCCATGCCGTCAGCATTGCTCAGCGTGCCCGAAGGCAAGGCACTGAGCGCCGAAGCGAAAGCCCGCCTCGCCGCCGACTGGCGCGCAGCGTACGGCAATCTCGACAACGCCCAGCGCGTCGCCATCCTGGAGCACGGGCTCAGTTACCAACAAATCAGCGTGACGCCCGAGCAGGCGCAGTTCTTGGAATCGCGCAAGTACAACGTACGCGACATCGCGCGCCTGTTCGGCGTGCCGGCGCATTTGATAGGCGACCTGGAGCAGGCAACGTTTTCGAACATTGAGCACCAGTCGCTTGAGTTCGTCATGCACACCATACGGCCCAGGTGCGTGCGCATCGAGCAGGCGATCAAGCGGCAGTGCCTCAAGGACGACGATCAGCAAAGTTTCTTCGCCGAATTTCTCCTTGACGCGCTCGTGCGTGGCGATCTCAAGGCGCGCTACGAGGCGTACCAAATCGCGCGTATGAATGGCTGGATGAACGCAGACGAGATTCGCGCGAAAGAAAACATGAATCCCATTGAGGACGGCACCGGTGAGGTGTACGTCGTGGCGTCCAATCTTATCCCGCTGGATCGCGTGGGCCAGACATATACGCCGACTGCACTCGTGTCGCCAGTCGCTGACGATGAAGACGACGAGCCTGAAGTGAATGCGCGCAAAGAACAACGCGCCAGCGCCGTTGCCGACGCGGCGTCGCGGATGGCTATCCGCGAGCAGTACAGGCCGCTCATGGAAGATGCGTTCGGGCGCGTCATCGACAAGGAATCGCGCCAGATATTGAAGTTCGCGAAATCCACATTGCCTACGGAT
>JAKPSO010000175.1 GCA_029571495.1 Pseudomonadota bacterium | reverse complement strand
TCATCTTTGGGCTCGACGCATCGGGAAACAGCAACACACGCAAACCGTTCGATTTCAGTGTGTATTCGCTGATGCCTTCGACCGAGGCGCCGACCGTGAAGGCGTCGTTCACCAAGGTCGTAGCGGTCTGCGCGCGCGCCGCTGGTTGCACGAGCGTGAGCACGCACAGCGTGACGCTAAGGATTCGCGCAGTGGCTTTGAAAACTGGGTTTGCATTCATGAGGTGAAGCTTTGAGGCGTGAAGTACAGGTTGAAATTATTGTGTTCGGTTGGCGTGCGGAGATTCGAAGGCGAATTGGCCGACAGGTGTAAACAGCTTTTCCGGCTCAACGGCTGTTGGAGTTGGCTCATAGCCACGTTTTTTATATTGTCGACGTTTTCAAAAAATCTCGGCAATCGACCACTCAACGGTCGTTTCATGCGAAAAGCTGTATTACTGGTGCCGAGGTTCCAACGAAGGTGCCTACGCCTCGGCAATCGTCTCCGCCTGCAACGTCCACAGCCTTGCGTAGAGTCCCTGCGCCGCGAGGAGTTCCGCGTGTGTTCCGCTTTCGACGATGCGGCCTGAATCCATCACGAGGATGCAATCGGCGTCGACGATGGTGGAGAGTCGATGCGCGATGATGAGCGTCGTGCGGTTTGCGCTCACGGCACGAATTTCCGTTTGAATCGCTTTTTCACTTTCGGAGTCGAGCGCGGACGTCGCCTCGTCGAAAATCAGAATCGCCGGATTCTTTAGCATCGCGCGCGCGATAGCGACACGCTGCTTTTCGCCGCCAGAAAGCTTAAGGCCACGCTCGCCGACCGTCGTATCCAATCCCTGTGGCAGTTTCTCGATGAATGCGTCCAGATGCGCCGCACGAATCGCCCCGAGCACAGCTTCATCGGACGCTTCGGGATTGCCGTAGCGCAGGTTGTAGCCCAGCGTGTCGTTGAACAAAACCGTGTCTTGCGGCACGATGCCGATGGCCGCGCGCAGACTTGCCTGCGTGTACGCACGAACATCGAGGCCATCAACACGAATGGCACCGTCGGTGACGTCGTAGAAGCGAAACAACAGTCGGGCGAGCGTGCTCTTGCCGCCTCCGCTGGGACCAACAATCGCGTAGGTTTTCCCAGCGGGCACATGAAAATTCACGCCCTTGAGAATTTGCCGATCAGGCTCATACGAAAACGCGACGTCGTCAAACACAACCTCACCTTGCGCTGGCCGCGTCGCGCCGAGCGCGGTCGCGTCAACGCGATCGGCGACTTCCTGGTGTTCGTTCATGAGATTGAACATGCGCGCCATATCAGCAACCGATTGTCGAATTTCGCGATAGATCACGCCCAGATGATTGAGTGGCGCGTAAAGTTGAATCAGAAACGCGTTGACCAACACCAAGTCGCCGACCGTCATGCGACCAGACAACACACCTTCAATCGCTCGCCACATCACGAGACTCGCGCCCGCTGCGATGAACAAACTTTGCCCAAGATTGAGTAGCGACAACGAGGTTTGCGAACGCACAGCGGCGCGTTCCCAGCGCTGCAAACTTTGATCGTAGCGCTGAGCTTCAAAGTGCTCATTGCCGAAATACTTCACCGTTTCGTAGTTGAGCAAACTGTCGACGGCGCGCGAGTTCGCCTTCGAATCGAGCTCGTTCATTTCCTTGCGAAACGCGGTGCGCCATTCAGTGACGGTGATCGTGTACGCGATGTAGGCGATGAGCGTGACAAGCGTAATCGTGACAAACGTCCAATCGTAATTCCAAGCCAGCACGCCCGCGACCAGCGCAAGTTCAACGAGCGTCGGGAAGATCGAAAACAAAAGGTAGCTCATGAGCGACGAGATGCCGCGCGTCCCACGCTCAATGTCGCGCGTGAGGCCGCCCGTTTGTCGCGCGAGGTGAAAGCGCAGCGACAAGCGGTGCATGTGCTCGAAGGTTTGCAGCGCTATACGACGCACCGAGCGCTGCGTCACTTTCGCAAAGAAAAACTCACGCAACTCGGTAAACAACGTGACCGAGAGCCGCGCGACGCCATACGCGATCAGGAGCGCAAATGGCACCGCGAGCAACGCCTTTTCGACGCTCATGCGGTCGACGATCCACTTGAGAACCATGGGCACGCCGACGTTGGCGACCTTCGCCAAAATCAGGCAACTCAGTGCGACGGCGATGCGGGCTTTGTGTTGCGAGAGATACGGCAGCAGCATCCGTATCGGTCGCATGAAGGCGTTGCTCACTAGGGTCACGAGCGCTTGAGCTTCCCGTCCGCCGCAAGAGCGCGCAGTGTGTCGAGGAATTCACGCATGCGAGTGGGCTTTGTGAGGTACGCGTCGCAGCCCGCGAATTTGGCGCGAAGGCGGTCGACCGCGCCCGAGCGCGAGGTGAGCATCATCAGCACGGACGGCGCTCTCGAGCCGAGCGCGCGTAGCTTTCGCAGAACTTCCGGCCCACGCATCCCGGGCATCTCAAAATCCACCAACGCGACATCGAAGTGCCGCGCAGCCGCCAGACGCAACCCCTCTTCGCCGCCTTCGGCGGTGGTCACGCTAAAGCCGACCTTGATCAGGGCCGCTGAGACCGCCTCGCGCGAGAAGTGCGAGTCATCAATCACCAAAACCGTAAGCGCCTGCTGCCACGGCAAGCCGGCGGTAACCGCAATGGCGGCAGCGGTTCCGGGTTCCGCCGTTGGCGTCAACGCTGTGCGCGACACATCTGTCGCTTGCCGAGCTGCGGGCGTCGCGTAAAGGTCGATGTCCACTTCACGATCCGACGACGTAGCCGCAAGTTCGGAATCCGTGGTTTCCGCAACAGGAACGGGAGCGACCCAGCCTTCGCGGATGCGATTGATGGCCTGCGCGAGCGAAAAGAGTAGTTGACTGTCCTGAGTAACTTGATAGAACGGCGCGGTACGCTCGTAGCGCGACACGATGCCGATGGCCGGCTGCGCCAAATCGCGCGACCGCAGAATTTCCATCGTTTCCGGCGTGCTAGCTGTATTGCAAATCAGCAAATCCGCTTTGCCGTCCACAACACTCAGACTGACGCCGGCACCGGGCGGGCGACGCAAGAACAAACGCAGAAGCTCGCGATCACGCGAACTGAAGCCGACGAGTTGGACTGTCCGCAGTGCGCGCACCGTGCTGCCGTCTTTCGAGTCCGAGGTGTCGTTCATCCTAGTGATTATAGGAATGCGCAGACCTTGCGCGTCAAATGCCTACGCTGGAACGACCCGTGTAGATTGATCAAAATGGGCATGCGCTCAGTTGCGGCCGTAGCCCAACACGCTCATCATCGCACGCGCAACGCCGTAGAGTGCCCAAGTGAGCATCCGGTCAAGCAAGGGGCGCGTGCTCCAGCGCTGTTGATGCACCGCCTCGGAGTCCACGGTAATGGCCGTTTCCAGGCTTGTCCGAAGGGTCTCCGCAAAGCGTCGATCACGCACGAAGACGTTCGCCTCACGTGCGAGCTGCAAGCTGAACGGATCAATGTTGGAGGAGCCCACGGTCGCCCATTCGCCATCAACCACCGCAACCTTCGCGTGCAAGAAGCTGCGCTTGTATTCAAATATTTCGACACCGACATCAAGAAGTGTCCCGTACAGCGCGCGCGTGGCGTAGTGCTGCAGCATGTACTCTTGTCGCCCCTGCAAGAGCAATCGGATGCGAACCCCGCGCCGTCGCGCGCGCAGCAACGCACGGCGGAACCTGCGCCCCGGAAAGAAGTACGCGTTGGCAATGAGAATATCCTGCTTCGCTGCCAAGATCGCCGTGAGGTATTCGCGCTCGATGTCACGGCGGTGTGAGACGTTATCGCGAAATGCAAACCACGCGTGATGGTCTCCCGCCGCGGCAGCGTTAGGCGGGAACGCGTCCATGACGGCACGCAGGCGTTCGATGCCGTGTTGGTTCAACCGCGCCCACAAACTGCACATGGCCGCGTGGATGGGCTCTAAGAGCGGGCCTGCGACCCGAACAGCATAGTCAAAGCGCGGATGTTTCGGATCCGGCATGTTCAAGTCGTCGATGATGTTGATGCCGCCGACAAACGCCACTCGACCGTCAATCATCGCGAGCTTGCGGTGCAGACGGCGCAACCGCGACCGGCGAAACGTGTTCCACCACGTTTCGGGTCGAAAAACGGCAACTTCGATCCCGTCCTGCCGCATCCGTTCGCCGAGCTTCCCCAAAAAACTGACCGAGCCAAATCCATCATGCACTACGCGAACGGCAACGCCGCGGTCAACGGCACGCTTCATTGCCGCCGCGATGCGTCGTCCCGTTTCGTCGTCCGCAAGGATGTATGTTTCGAGTCGGACCTCGGTCTTGGCCGCATCAATCGCGGCTTCAAGCGCCGGGAAAAACTCCGCGCCGCAATGAAGCAGCGTCACATCGTTGCCCGGCGGGTAGATGTTCACGCGAGCACCAATTGCGCGGCCAACGGCGCGTGATCGGAGAGTTGCGCCCACTCGCGACCGCGATGGACGTCAACGCTTTGTACGTTGAAGCCGCGCACGTAAATTCGATCGAGCCGAAGAATCGGCAAACGCGCCGGAAAGCTTCGCGCAGGTCGACCGCCCATCGTTTCGAACACTTCACGCGCGCCAAGCGCCGCCAGCGGGTCGCCCGCGCGCCGGCGCCAGTCGTTGAAGTCTCCCGCGATCACGAGCGGCGATCCTGCTGGAACGAGTGATTCGATACGCGCGCACACGGCCTCGACCTGTTTGGTGCGTGACCGCCCGAGGAGTCCCAAATGCACGCACACACAATGCAGCGTTGCGGCCCAGCCGGGCACAGCAATTTCGGCGTGCAGCAAACCGCGCTGCTCGATGCGGTTAGTCGAAATATCCTCATGGTCAAATCGGATCATCGGATAGCGAGACAGTATTGCGTTACCGTGGTGCCCGTGCTCGTACACCACATTTTTGCCGTAGGCCGCCACGGGCCATTGCTGCTGCGCGAGAAACTCGTGCTGCGGCGCATCGGGCCATTCTCCGTGATTTTCCACATGCTGCGCGTTGTGTCCAACGACTTCCTGCAGAAACACGATGTCGGCCCCCATGAGCCGCAGGCGTTCGCGCATGTCGTGAACGACGATGCGCCGATTGAAATGCGAAAACCCCTTGTGGATGTTGTACGTCGCAACCTTGAGATTCAGTGACGAAGCGTTCGATTTCGTAGATGGCATGTTCGTAAGCCTAACGCAGTTGCGCACGCCACCGAGCGACGTTCGTAACCGCGCTGCTATGCTCAAGTTCGATGGTCAAAAACACTTTTCGTGCGCTGTTCGCCGAGCGAGCGTTCATGCGCTTCTGGTTCGCCCGCTTGGCGGGCACCGCTGCGAGCCAAATGCTAATGGTTGCGGTCGGTTGGCAGATGTACGAACTGACCAATCAAGCCTGGGATCTGGGTCTCGTGGGGCTGTACCAATTCGCGCCGGCGCTACTCTTGGCATTGCCCGCTGGCTACGTGGCTGATCGCTTTAGTCGTGTACGAATTGTGACCGCGTGCTTGTTGCTTCAGTGCGTCGTCGCAGTGCTTTTGTGTGTGGCGAGCCTCCAGACTTCGGCAGCGAATCCGCACGGAGAGTGGATGTCTCGCAATGGGCTGCTGACGATTTCGATTCTGCTTGGCGTCTCTCGCGCCTTTCAGATGCCAGCGCAGCAAGCGCTCATCGCGAAGCTCGTATCACCTGCCTTGCTGCCGCAAGCTATGGCGTTCAGCGCTTCGGGTCTACAAGCTGCGATCATCGCGGGGCCTGCGCTCGGTGGCGCGCTCTTCGTCGCGGGCGCGGCAACGGTCTATGCCTCGTGCGCGGCGCTCTTTGTCGTTGGAGCGCTATGCGCGGCAACGATTCATTACTTTCGATCAGACAGCTCGGACAACGTGTTGACGGTCGAGAGCTTGCTGGCAGGGGTGTCGTTCATCGCAAATCGAAAAGTGGTGCTCGGCGCGATTTCGCTTGATCTGTTCGCGGTGTTGCTGGGCGGCGCGGCGGCGCTGTTGCCGATTTTTGCGCGCGACATCCTGCACGTTGGGGCGTGGGGTCTCGGCTTGCTGCGCGGGGCGCCAGCCGTCGGCGCGTTGGTTGTGTCGATCGCTTTGACGCGCTGGCCGCTACGGCGTCAGGTGGGATCAAAGATGCTGATCGCGGTTGGCTGTTTTGGTCTTGCGACGTTGGCGTTCGGCCTGTCGACGAATTTTTGGGTGTCGCTCATCGCGTTGGCAGTCACCGGAGGCACAGACATGGTCAACGTGGTGATCCGGCAAACGCTCGTGCAACTCGAAACGCCGGACGAAATGCGTGGCCGCGTCAGCGCCGTCAACTCGGTGTTCATCGGCGCGAGCAATCAGTTGGGCGAATTCGAATCGGGTGCAACTGCTGCGTGGCTCGGGCCGGTCGGATCGGTAGTCTTAGGCGGCGTCGGTACGATTGTGATCGCCGCACTTTGGTGGCGACTTTTTCCGGCGTTGGCCCGGCGTGACCTCATGTCAAGCGAACAAAAATGACCCGGTGACAGGCGTAAAAAAACCGGGCCAAGACCCGGTTTTTTTCAG
>JAKPSO010000060.1 GCA_029571495.1 Pseudomonadota bacterium | reverse complement strand
GCGTGCAGCCCGGCGCGATTCTCGACATGACCACCTATTTCAAACAAGTCGGACACCGCAACGAAGTCGGCGTGAAAAGCGCAGTCGCAATGGTGCTCCAACAGCGCTTCCAAAAATCCAAACGCATCAGCACGACAAATTGGTCCAACGCGGAGCTGACAACAAGCCAGTTGCTCTACGCCGCGAACGATGCGTACGGTGCCATCGCGGTGCTGCACGCGTTACATCTCCCTGAAAAAGAACTGCCGATCATCGGCGCGACCAACAAGTCGTGATCTAACTACGATGCGCGCGATACTGCTCAACATCGTCATGGGTTTGTCAGTAGCGACGCTCGGTGTCGGCGCCCACGCCGCTGTCGTTGCCGCCTGTCCATTCGATAACGAATTCACAACGCTCGACCGCGAGGGCCTTATCTACCTTCGCTACGCGCTCGGCTTCAACGGCAGCGCGCTCGTTGCGGGTACGACGTACGGGAGTCAGCACGCGACCGCTGCCGTCGAAGCGATAACCTGCGCGACGTGTGCGCCGCAAATTGACGTCAATGGCGACAACCAATTCGACCTTACCGACGCCCAGATCATCGCGCGCTACCTCACGGGGCTGCGCGGCGCAGCGCTGACACGCGGCGTTGCGTTGGGCGCGGGCACGCGCAACACACCAGCCTTAGTCAATACGTTTATTGCCGACGGCTGCCCGACGGCGACGTCGGCAATAGTTCTTGCCGCCGGTGACATCGCGTATTGCCCTGCGGAGCCCAGCCTTAGTGGCGCTGCCGCGACGGCCGCGGTCTTGCGTCGAGTGCCGGGCGCTCCGGTGCTCACGCTCGGCGACAACGCGTATTCCTCGGGCACCGCAGCGGAATTCAGCACTTGCTTCGCGCCGACGTGGGGCGTGGAGCTGCCGCGCCTGCGTCCGGCACCAGGCAATCACGACTACGTCACTGCCAACGCTGCGGGATATTTCGGGTATTTCGGTCGCAATGCGGGCGCGACGACACGTGGCTATTACAGCTTCGATGTTGGCGCGTGGCACGTGGTCTCGCTAAACAGCAATGTCAACGCGGCAGCAGGCTCCGTGCAGGAGCAGTGGCTCCGCCAAGATCTGGCGAGCACCGCGCGCAAGTGCGTGCTCGCGTATTGGCATCACCCCGTGTTCACCTCATCGCCTCGCGGCTACAACCCAACGATGCTCGATATCTGGAAGGCCTTGGCCGACTACAAAGTTGATATTGTCCTCAACGGCCACGAACACAATTACGAGCGCTTCGCCAAGCAAACGCCGGCCGGCGTGCTCGCTGCTGACGGCATTCGCCAATTCATCGTCGGCTCCGGAGGCGTTGGGCACACCGCGTCAGTGGGGCTCCTGCCGAACAGCGAAGTGTTTAACGCACTGACCTACGGAGTACTCAAACTCACGCTCAACGCGAACTCCTATGCGTGGGAATTTCTGCCGGAGTTAACGGGCGTCACCGTCGATTCGGGAACAGCGACCTGCAACCGGCAGTAACACCGGCGCTATCGCGGCATCAGCGCACCGCAACTCCAACATTGCTCGAAACCGCCCTCGATCAATTCGCCGCAAGCGCAGAACCAGCGTCGCTGCGGTACGTTTTGTAAATCGTTCATGATGTCGCGCGCTCGTTCGGCCAGTGCGTCGTCTTCGATCCAGATTTCCGGCGCGCATTGATCCGGCGGCAATTCGCCCGACGCTCCCGCGAGGAACATGCGCTGCACCGTCGCGCGAATGCCCGCACGCGTCAGCGCGTCGGCCCACAGAGTGGCCATCGCAAGATTCGGGGCTTTGGTTAGGCGGAGCATTTTCCGAGCATAGCGCACGCTCAACGGACGAATCTCAGATAATCACGCCTCCGTTTTGTCCTGCCACGTGTTGGCCCGCGCTACACCATGTCTCTCCGCGCTCCAGAACTTCTCGCCCCCGCTGGCTCTTTGGCCATGCTCGACACCGCGCTCGCGTTCGGCGCAACGGCGATCTACGCGGGCCAGCCGCGCTATTCGCTGCGCGTGCGCAACAATGATTTCGGCAATATCGACGTACTGCGGCAGGGCATCGAGCACACCCACGCCCGCGGCGCACGCTTCTTTCTGGTGTCGAACATTTACCCGCACGGCAATAAGACGAAGCCGTACCTGAAGGACATGGCGCCGGTGATCGCGCTTAAGCCCGACGCGATGATCATGTCCGACCCTGGGCTCATCATGATGGTTCGCGAAACCTGGCCGGAGATGGAAATTCACCTCTCCGTGCAAGCCAACACCGTAAACGCGGCGGCGGTGCGCTTTTGGGCAAGCGCCGGTATCAAGCGTGTCATCCTGTCGCGCGAATTGTCGCTCGACCAAATCGAACAAATTCGTCAGGACTGTCCCGACACTGAGCTCGAAGTCTTCGTGCATGGCGCGCTCTGCATCGCTTACTCCGGTCGCTGTTTGCTTTCGGGGTACTTCAACCACCGTGACGCCAATCAAGGCAGTTGCACGAACTCATGCCGTTGGGATTACAAGACTCAACCCGGTGTCGTTGACGCCTCGGGCGACGTGTTGACGCCTGCCGCCGCTGAAGCGCGCGAACGCAGCGACGTATATCTACTCGAAGAACAGGAGCGTCCCGGCAGCTACATGCCCATTGAGGAAGATGAGCACGGAACGTACGTGATGAACTCGAAGGACTTGCGCGCCATTGAACACGTCAAACGCCTCGTCGAGATCGGCATTGATTCACTCAAGATCGAGGGTCGCACGAAGAGCCCGTATTACGTCGCCCGCACCGTACAGAGCTACCGCAAGGCCATTGACGATGCAGTCGAGGGTCGTGCGTTGGACCCAGCCCTCCTCGGCCAACTCGACGGCCTCGCCAATCGCGGCTACACC
>JAKPSO010000171.1 GCA_029571495.1 Pseudomonadota bacterium | reverse complement strand
CCACGGCATCGGTGAGGCCGAACGGCGCAATGCGCGTCGCTTCCAAGGGCTTCGCCATGCCGCGAAAATGTTCGTCCGTGATGCTTGTGAGCACCGTCTTCCCGCGATGAGTGAGCGTCAAGGAAAGCGGATGCGTGGCGTCGGAAGCCAGCGTGAGACTCGAGCGGCCAGAGGTCAGCGTGAGGCTGTGCTCAGCGCGTATGACGCCGCCCACGGCAGGCGCAATCGCGTTCGCCACGAGCAAGCCATAGTCGGGCTTGGCAATGGGATTGATCCGCAACCGGAAGATGCCCGCACCGAAGGTCGCGACCGAGACGCTGACGACATTGCCGTCGATGGTGCGCGCTATTGCCTCGCACTCGCCCGTCTCGCTAGGCGTCAGCGAAACCAGTCGATCAAATTGAGTGAAGTCCATCGATATCTACCGAGTCAATCTTGCTAGTACGCCGATTTCGCGCTTGATGGCGTCGGCGCAGTGATGGTTGGCGGGTCAGTCATGGATGCATTGGCCGACAACTCGCGAATGCGCGAGATGCCGGTTTTCGATGCGTTCATCAGCAACCCAAGATCGCTCGCATGCGACACGAAATTGAAGCCGATCGAGTATGCCCATGCAACGAGCTCCGGCGTTGGCAACACCGTTCCGAGCGGCACGCCCGAACGCCGGCAATAGCCACCGACTTCTTCCATCATCTCGCGGACTTGCGGATGCGTGACGTCACCGCCGTGCCCCAGCGCGACCGACAAGTCGCCAGGACCGACCAACAGGCCATCGATGCCCGGCACGTTGGCGATTTGCATGGCGTTAGCCATCGCCAGCGGCGTTTCAAGTTGCGCAATCACGCACACTTCTTGGTTGATGCGCTCGAAGTAATCGGGTTGCGTGTTGTAGCGGCTCGCGCGGTGCATACGCGCAAATCCGCGATCGCCAAACGGCGGGTAGCGGCAGGCTCGTGCGAGGGCGACGGCGTCGTCCACCGTGTTGACCATGGGGAAATACAACGACAGCGCGCCCATGTCGAGCGCGAACTTAATTTGCGTCTTGTCTTGCGACGCCATACGCACTACGGGCGACGTTCCGCTCTCCGCAACCGCTTGCAGCAACTCGTGCAGGTCGTGCGTGTTGGCCGTGGAGTGCTCGATGTCGATCACCATGAAGTCGTAGCCCGCATTGGCGACGAGTTCTGCCATCACGGTAGAGCCCGACATGAACCATGCGCCGACCAATAGTTCACGATTGAGTAGCGCGTGTTTGAATGAATTGTGAAGTGCCATTGCGTTGTCCTGTGATGTCTTCGCGGCGTCGTTGCGCGCTAAAAAATGGTGGGTTCCGGCAATGCCGTGTTGCCCTGTAGAAAGTCGAAGTCTGCGCCTTCGTCGGCTTGTGTAACGTGCTGTTGATAGAGCGCGGCGTAGCTTCGTTCGTAACGCAGCGTCGCGGGCTTCGCGCTCGACCACTGTGCCTTACGCGCGTCGAGTTCTTCTGGTGTCACGAGAAGCGAAATACGGCGCGCGCTCACGTCAAGTTCAATCATGTCGCCATCACGCACCAGCGCGAGAGGTCCGCCCACCGCCGCTTCCGGGCACACATGGAGCACACAGGTGCCGTAGTGCGTGCCACTCATACGAGCGTCGGAAATTCGCACCATGTCGCGCACGCCTTCGGCGAGGAGTTTTTTCGGGATCGGCAAGTTGCCCGCCTCCGGCATCCCCGGTGCGCCCACGGGACCGGCGTTTTTGAGCACGAGCACCGAATCTTTGGTTACGTTCAAATCGGGCAAATCGATACGCGCCTGCATATCGGCGAACGTCTCAAATACGACCGCGGGGCCAACGTGTTTCAACAGATGTGGCGACGCGGCCGAGGGCTTCATGACGGCGCCGCGTGGCGCGAGGTTTCCGGTCACAACGGCGATCGCTTGTTTAGACACCGGATTG
>JAKPSO010000167.1 GCA_029571495.1 Pseudomonadota bacterium | reverse complement strand
CGATGCGATTGAAGAATCCTCGGAAACGCTTGAAAGCCTGACCGTTTGCTGTGCGACTGAAGAAACTCCCCCACAAGCCGCGTAGCGCGAGCGGAACAACCGGTGCGCCGGTCTGCTCCACGATTTTCTCAATGCCTGGGCGGAACAGATTCATTTCGCCGTCGCGCGTGAGTTTGCCTTCAGGAAAGATGCCGATGACTTCGCCTTCACTCAGCGCGTGGCGCACACGCTCGAAGGCCTTTTCCATCATCGCGGGGTCTTCCTTGGCGCCGGCGATCGGAATCGCCTTCATCTGGCGAAACACCCAACCCATACCCGGCGTTTTGAAGATGTTGTGATCCATGACGAATTGGATCGGGCGGCGGATCGCCGCGGTGATCACGAGCGCATCCACGTAGCTCACGTGATTCGCGACGATGATGACCGGTCCTTTGTCCGGAATATGTTCGAGACCTCTTACGCGTAGGCGGTACGCAAATGAAATCAAAATCCAGCAGATAAATCGCAACAAAAATTCAGGTGTGAGCGTGTAGATGTATGCCGCTACGAGCGCGTTGAGGACGCCAATCGTCAGAATCAACAACGGCACATTGAAGCCGGCGAACTTAATGAGAACGATGGCGAGCACAGCGGAGGCGACCATAAAAATCGCATTCAAAATATTGTTTGCCGCGATGATTCGCGAGCGGTGCGACGCCTCTGAACGCTCTTGGATCAGTGCGTACAGCGGTACGCTATAAAGCCCGCCGCTGACCGAGAGCATGAACAGATCGAACACCACGCGCCAATGCTCGTGCTTCCCGATGAATTCGAGCGCGCCGGATTGTCCGACGGGATGCAGCCCCTTCGTCGCAAAGTAGAGGTCAATGGCGAACACGCTCATACCGATAGAGCCGAATGGCACAAGGCCGATCTCAACTTTCTTGCCGGATAAACGCTCGCAAAGGAGAGAACCGACGGCGACGCCGACAGCAAATACCGCCAATAGAAGCGTTGCCACTTGTTCGTTGCCGCCCAACACGTCTTTGCTCATGTTCGCGAATTGGTTGAGCAACATCGCGCCGTAAAACCACAGCCACGAAATCCCCAACATTGAGCGCCACACGACAATGCTCTTCGCGGCGAGACGCAAGTTGGCTGCGGTCTCGGTTAACGGATTCCAATTGAGCTTGAGCGACGGGTCGGTCGCAGGAGCCGCCGGAATTGCGCGGCTCACAACGTAACCGATGATGGCGAGGACCATCGTTGCGACAGCCACCACCGTCGGGCCGCTCGGCTTCAATGCGACCAACACGCCGCCTGCAATCGTGCCCACGAGAATGGCGACGAACGTGCCCGACTCCACCAACGCATTGCCACCGACAAGTTCATCGCTCGCGAGCGCCTGCGGCATGATGGCGTACTTCACCGGGCCGAACAACGTCGAGTGCAAGCCCATCAAGAACAGCGATAGAAATAGCACGCCGAGGTTTGCCGTGACGAAACCGAACGCGGCCAGCGCCATCACCGCGATTTCAAAAACCTTTACGCCGCGAATAACGCGCGTCTTTTCGTACTTGTCCGCAAGTTGCCCCGCAAATGCCGAGAACAATACAAAGGGCAGGATGAACACGGCGCCTGCGGCGTTCACCAATAAGTTCGAGTCCATGCCAGCCAGTGTCATGCCGCCAAACGCCATGAAGATAATCATGCCGTTCTTGAACACGTTGTCATTCATCGCGCCGAGAAACTGTGTCCAAAAGAACGGCGCGAAGCGACGTTCTCCAAGAAGTGCAAATTGGCTGTGTTCAGACATGATGATCCTCTTGTGTGGCGTGTATTGTTGTAGCGTGGGTATCGCGAAGTAGGAGCATATCAAGCACACGCGCTTCATTGTCCGCGCTGAATCCGCACTCGACGGGTCGAGCGTGTGGGTTTTCGTAAGTTCCGAAGAGCATGTCCCACAGCGGAAGGTCGGCGTAGTTGTTTTTGTGAACGCCCGCCTCGTGATGAATGCGGTGCATTTCGGGACGCGAGAGAAAGTAACCGAGCCAGCGCGGCGTCGCCACATTCATGTGCACGAAAAACTGACTACACGCAACGCAGCTCACATGTAGCAAGAACGCCTCAGTCGAAACACCTAGCACCACAAAACTTAACGTAAGGTTCAGAAGCGCATCCGCAGCGACCTCGAACGGATGTTTGTAGAACGCCGTGAGCGTCTCGATGCGACGCGGGCTGTGGTGGAGCTGATGTGTCCATCGCCACAGCGCATCGTTGCTGTGCCGCACGCGGTGCCACCAGTAGAAGACCAACGTGCTCAGCAGCCAGTTGATCGCGACTTGCAAAGCTACGCTCGTTTCAGTCAAGTCGAGCAATGGTTCAATGTCAACCCATGCGATCCAGGCCACGAACATCGCAACGACAATGGTCGCTTCAACGACAACGAACCACCACGCACGCTTCGCCCAACCGGGCACATCAGGCAGACGCGTGCCCGGTTTCAGTCGTTCCAACGTTGCAGATGCGGCCCCGACGACGATAGACGTTGCAAACATGAAAATCCTCCATTTCCTGCAAAGCGCATGCAACGGCGCTGTTGATGGAGGGATTGTTCACGGGGATTGCAGGATTGCGTAACGGTTCGGAGGGAGTATCGCTTAGCGCTACTTTCCGTAGCAGGTCAGCGGGGACAAAGCCCAGCCGAATGACACACTTATTTCTTCGTCGCGTTCGGGAAGAACAATTGTTCGCCACCGATTTTGTACGCGGCGATCACGCCCTGCCCATCTGCGCTCACGAGCCAGTCGATGAACTTCTGGCCCGCTGCAGCTTTGACGTGCGGGTATTTCTTCGGATTCACGAGAATGACGCCGTACTGGTTGAAGAGCTTGGCGTCGCCTTCAACCAGAATCTTAAGGTTCTGACGGTTCTTGAATGCGAGCCACGTGCCGCGGTCCGCGAGCAAGTACGCATTCATCGCCGCCGCAGTATTGAGCGCGGGCCCCATACCCGACCCCGTGTCGCGGTACCAGGACTGCTTTTCGCCAGCGGGATCCAGCCCTGCTTGCTTCCAATAGCGCAGTTCGGCCGCGTGTGTGCCACTCTTGTCGCCGCGCGAAACAAACGCTGCTTTCGCGGCGTAGACCGCTTTGAGTCCAGCGACGATGTCTTTGCCGAGCGCTTTTGCCGGATCGTCGGCGGGACCGACCAATACGAAGTCGTTGTACATCACCGCAACACGCTCAACGCCCGCCCCCTCCGAAACAAATTTTTCTTCTGCCGGCTGGTCGTGCACGAACACCACGTCTGCGTCGCCGCGTCGGCCAACGTCTAGCGCCTGGCCAGTCCCCAGCGCCACGACTTTCACTTGAATGCCCGTTGCCTTTAGAAACTGCGGCAGCAAGTGGCCGAAGAGTCCAGATTGTTCGGTTGACGTCGTGGAGGACACAGTGATCGAAGTGTCCTGCGCCGAGGCAGTAACGCCGTGCATCGCCAAAAACGCGAGCGCAGTTGCGCCCATACAGCTGCGCAAAGGATGCGTGGAACGATTCATAAAACTTCTCCTTCAAGGTAACGCCGCGCAGCTTCGGACTGCGGCGCGGCAAAAAAGTCGGTGGCAGGACAATCCTCTACGATGCGACCGGCGTCGAGAAAAACAATGCGGCGGGCGACGCGCTTGGCCTGCGCGAGGTTGTGCGTCGTGAAGATAAGTGTCGCGCCCGTAGCCTGGATCGCTGCGATCGTTCGCTCGATCTCGCGCGTCGCGAGCGGCGACAGATTTGCCGTCGGTTCGTCTGCGAGCAACAACCGCGGACTCGTCGCCCAAGCGCGCGCGAGCGCCAGTCGCTGCTGCTCGCCACCGGAGAGCGTCGTTGCTTGCTGCTGCCCGGCGTGTGCAAGCCCCGTGATTTCGAGCGCTGCCAGCGCTCGCGCCGTCGTGTCACGCTCAACGAGATCGTGATTCCGCAAAACGAAGCGAACGTTATCAAGCGCGCTGCGACGAAGAACGGGCGGGTGTTGGAAGATGAAGGCTTGCTCGTGAACGGGGGCAACACTTAGCGTGCCGTGGGTGGGGATGTAAATGCCACTCAGCAGTTTCAGGAGCGTTGATTTGCCGGCGCCATTGGCGCCGAGCACAACGACGCTTTCGCCAGGCCGAACGGTCATCGATACGTCCATCAGAAGCGGTTTGCCGCCGATGTGTAGCGAGACGTTTTTCAACGAAACGATCGGCGACGCGCGATCAAACATTCCGCGCCTCGAATTTGTTCTTGAGTACATGCGCCGCGGCGTTGACCACGAGCACAATGGTCACGAGAAGCGCACCTAGCGCTAGCGCTAAGGGAAGATCGCCCTTCGAGGTTTCCAGCGCAATCGTCGTTGTCATCACGCGCGTTGCGCCTGCGATATTGCCGCCCACGATCATGACCGCCCCCACTTCAGCAATCGCCCGACCAAACGCTGCGAGCAGTACGACCACGAGCGAAAAGCGCGCTTCGTAAAGCAGCGTTTGCATGCGCGCCCACGTGTGCATGCCCATCGACGAAAACCAGTCACACAAACCGACGTGCGCGTCCTCAATCGCTTGCCGCGCCAGCGCGGCGATGATCGGCGTAATGAGCAACACCTGCGCAAACGCCATGCCCATGGGCGTAAACAACCAACCTAGCGCGCCAAGCGGCCCGCTGCGAGAAAGGAGCAAATACACGACCAGTCCGATGACCACCGGCGGCAAACCTAGCGCGGCGTTTAGTACCACGATCAACGGTGAGCGTAGGCGGCTCTTCGTCAACGCAACCCACGCGCCTAGCGGTAACCCGATGACCGCTCCAATGGCCGTTGCGGACGCGCTCACCGCAAGCGAGAGTCGCGTAATTTCGCCTAGCGTCGAATCGCCTGCAACCAAGAGTTGCGCAGCAGCTGCGGCTGAATCGGCGATCAGACTCACTTGGTTGGGGGCAGCGTAGTGGATGCCGCAGCGGGCGTTGCCGCGAGTGGCATCACGAGCGCGGTGGCCTCAGGAGCGTCAATTTCCGAGAGTCGCAACTCGTAGCGCTCGCCTGCGACGACATCAAAGCCCATGTTCTTGCCTACACCCGCGCAACCCAGCCAGCGATCAGAGCGTTGCGGCCCCATGGCGACTTGGTCTTTCACGCGAACGACATCAACCCACGCTCGACGATCGACAAACACTTCGATGCGTCCACTCGCCTGCGCGACAAATGCCGTCGCGCCACCGAACATCGGCGCCTTGCCCTTTGGGGGGCGACCGAAGCCGAGCGTCGCTTGTGCTTTGAGCGTCAGTTGTAATCGCTTTGCCAAGCTAATTTCAGGCGCAACTTCGCCCTTGGCGCCGGCGGACGCCGTTACCGCCGTTGGCGCCGCAGTCCAAGCGGCATAGGCTTCCGCAAACGGAGACGTGAGCCCTTCACACTTCGCGGTCGGCGCCGAGAAGCCGAATTGCGCCATCACTTTTTGTGCACGCTGGGAGAGCACGTAACGCACGAATTCGCGCGCCGACTCCGTGGCGGCCGTCGTCAAACCGATTGCGTATGCGCTCGGCACGTCGACGGACGCGGGTACCTTCGCGATTGTGATGCCGGCGTTGATCTTTTGCGCGGTCGCGGCATTGGTGCAATACGTCACGAATACGTCCGCGCGCTTGTCGGTCAGCAACTTGGCGTACGGCGCGACAGTGTCGGCTTGGTTCACTTCCGCGCCTGTAAGTTTCTGCGCCTTCTTGTCGAGCAACGCAAACGCGCCAGGTCGCTCGGCATCGATCTTCTTGAACATTTCCCATGTGTAATCGCCTGCAGGATCGGCACCGGGAGTTGAGACACCTAATATGATGTCCGGCGACAGCAGTGTGTCGATGACCGTTTCCGTCGTGACTTTCACGCCGGGGCGCGCGATCACGCACATCGCGTTGCTCGCGAACACATTCGACGAGCGTAGCTTGCCCTCCTTCAGCAGTCGATCCGTGTGGCTAGGTGACGCGGAGGCAAAC
>JAKPSO010000161.1 GCA_029571495.1 Pseudomonadota bacterium | reverse complement strand
GATGGCGTTGAATCCTTCAGCTCAGTTGAAATGTTGAGAGCGTGAAGGCGCCTCGCGTCAGCGATAACTCACAAGCAAGTTGCGTGTAGACGTCTGAGGGCGCAGTGCGAAAACGCACGCGCAGCACAACGCCTCAGGCGAACGTGCGGGCTTTTGGGGGAAAGCAGACGGAGCGAACGGGCGGCTCCGGTGAGTCTTCTGGCGAGCGCGGCGCGGCTTACTTAGCCGCTATGAAAACTCATCGCACTCACGAGACGCATCGAAGCGTTAGGCGCGCTCCGATCTGCACGTGCAACGTGGCAGCATCGGAGTTCCTTTCAAAAAAACTGAATCGCAGCAAGAGCGCACGACTCAATACACATAACGAAGCACGAATGTTAGAGAGAGCCACAGCGGCGATCAAGCATGAACAAAAAATATTTGATTGCGTTGAATCGCACTGTGACGCAAAAACAACTCGCGCAATTGCAGTACAGTTGTGACAAACGCGCGATGAGTCAGTTGTGTTGACGCACAGAAAGCATGAAATGGCGTGTTCAAGAGAAATCGCGATTGGATAGACATTGACAATGCACGCACCATATGTTGGCACCGACCTCGGACGCAATCTTCTGTTGCGCACGGACTCGTACAAGGTGTCGCACTGGAAACAATATCCACCCGGTGCACAAACGGTCTACAGCTACATCGAGTCACGCGGCGGGCCGTTTAGTCATGGCGTGTTTTTTGGATTGCAGGCGTGGTTGCGCGAGTATCTGTCGCGTGGTTTTGATGCGCACGACATTGACGAAGCCACGGAAATGTTCGCGTTGCATGGCGAGCCGTTTAATCGCGAAGGTTGGCTCACGATGCTCGCAAAATACGGCGGCGCGATGCCGGTGCGGATTCGTGCGGTGCCCGAGGGCACGGTGGTGCCGATCAAGAACGCGTTACTTGCGATCGAAAACACGGACCCAGAGTTTTATTGGGCGACCAGTTATCTTGAGACAGAATTGCTGCGGGCAGTTTGGTACCCGACGACGGTAGCGACGCTGAGCGCGGCTTGTAAGGCGATCATTGCGCGCTACTTGAACGCAACAGCCGACGACACGGCCGGGCAAATCGGTTTTATGTTGCATGACTTCGGCGCGCGTGGCGTATCGAGCATGGAGTCGGCGGCGCTGGGTGGCTTGGCGCATCTCGTGAACTTCATGGGTACTGACACGGTGATCGCGCTTTCCGCCGCGCGGCGTTACTACGACGCGCCGATGGCGGGATTTTCGATTCCTGCCGCGGAGCACAGCACGATCACGAGTTGGGGCCGTGAGCACGAGGTCGATGCGTATCGCAACATGCTCAAGCAATTTGCAAAGCCCGGAAGCGTGGTGGCGATTGTGAGTGACAGCTACGACATTTTTAAGGCCTGCGAATCGCTGTGGGGCGGCGCGCTGCGCGAAGAAGTCATTAACAGCGGCGCAACGGTTGTCATTCGCCCAGACTCCGGGCATCCACCCGAAGTGGTTTTGAAAGTCGCAGAAATTCTCTCGGCGCGCTTTGGCTTTACGCTCAACAGCAAAGGCTTTCGCGTGCTGAACAACGTGCGCATCATGCAAGGCGATGGCATCACCATCGCGAGCCTGCGTGAGTGTTTATCGAATCTGTATCACAACGGTTTCTCGGCGGAAAACATTGCGTTTGGCATGGGCGGCGGCTTGTTGCAACAGGTCAATCGCGACACCATGCATTTTGCGATGAAGTGTTCCGCAATGAAGATCGGCGACGCGTGGCGCGATGTGTTCAAGTCACCGATCGGCGATGCCGGAAAAAATTCCAAGAAAGGCCAGGTGGAATTGTTCCGCGATGCGGCCGGAAAATTTGTCACGCATGATCGCAGCACT
>JAKPSO010000147.1 GCA_029571495.1 Pseudomonadota bacterium | reverse complement strand
GCGAAGCAACTCGGGTTGGGCGGCGCCGTTCCGGCGGTGGCAAGCGCTTTCGCGAAGCTCGAACGCGTAATGCCCGATGCGTTGAAGCTTCGCGTTCGCGCGATCGACGAGACCGTAGCGATTGATGCGCAGCGCGCGCGCCAACCCATCGATGCCGCCTTACTAGCAGTGCTGACTAGCGCTGCGCAACGACAGCAGACCGTGGAAGTGGTTTACCAGGCGCTAGAGTCGGAGCCCACCACCCGTCGCGCTAATCCGTATGGCCTCGCGTACTACGCGGGGAGTTGGTACGTCGTCGCGTGGTGCCACTTGCGCAATGCGATGCGCTCGTTTCGGCTTGATCGGATGGCAACCGCCAAGGCGGTCGGCGCGAGCTTTGCGCGGCCCAAAAATTTCGACGCACTGACGTATCTCAAGCACTCAGTGGCACAGATCCCGCGCGCGCACTCGTTTCGCGTGCTGCTCAATACCGACCTCGCGACGGCACAGCGGACGATCCATGTCGAGTTCGGCGCGCTCGAATACGTCAGTTCCGGCGAGCGAAGCGGCGTACGCGTAACCGGTCAGGCTGTGAACCTCAATTGGCTGGCGCGCGAACTCGCCGCGTTGCCGTACGATTTCGAGATCGAAGCGCCCACCGCACTTCGTACGCAACTCAGAAAACTAGCGGCGCGGCTCACGCGAATTTCTGAGGCACGCCGCAAATAATTTCGGTGGTTCAGCCGGTTTACCGGCCGGATGGCGACAAAGTCTGCCTAACCTTCGCCTCACGCTCAATGGCCCTGCGGTCAAACCACCACGGCAAAAGCTCGCCCGCGAACCACGGATCGAGTTGGTCCTTTTGGTGTTTGTGGAATTGCCTCTCGACCACGCCGCCGGACACGACGGCTTGAACTTTTTCGTCGTCGGCGAGGTCGGCGACGATTCGCATGGAGGCGTGAATATCCACATCAAAACCGCTCATGAAATTGAGCGTCAGTGCGCGCATCACGGTTTCGTTTGATCCGTTGTACGGCTGCGCCGCGCGGCCCAAGAAATCGCGGCCAGTGCCGGTGCGGCGCAGTGGGCTGTCGAAGTGAATTTGGTGCTCTGCGCCCCAACGCCACGCCTTCGGGTCGCTGCCGTGGCGCGCAGTGAGGTCCGTCCGCACGACACTTGCTGCGCGGCGAATGATGTCGGGCAGCGTTTCGACGGCCGGGGTTCGCGTGTCGTCAAACCATTTTGAACTTGGCGTGGCTAGCAACTGATCGAACCGTGATTGCCACAGATAACCTTGCTTCAGCCACGCGCGTGCGACATCGTCACCCATTTCGTCGACAAAGGTCTCATAGGCAATTCGTTGGTAAAGATGACGATAGATGAGCGACGCGGGTTGGTCAGCGCGCTCGTTGCCGTCCCACGCGGAAAGTATCGCCACCCATTCCGAATACTCGGGCAACGATTTGAGCGCTTCGATGAGCGCGGGCAACAGAAACCGCGCTTGCTTGTTTTTGATGTCCATCAGCAGCCTGCGCTGATCAGCAGTGGTCATGCCTTTTCCGGCGTCGAGCACCTCGCCGATCCGATCGACTCGATACGACGGCGAGAAAAACGTCGAGTACTCGTACGCGTAGTCCGCAGGTCGCGTGTCGTGGTTCGCTGTCGCGACCCATCCGCTCGCGGGGGATAGTTGTCCCGGCATTTTTTCCGGCGGAATGTAGGACGCCCAATCGTCGTCATTTGCGACGGGTTTCGGGAACAAGCCTTGTCCGCTGCGACGGACGGGAACGCGGCCAGTCGCCCGGTGACCAATCGCACCCGCTTTGTCGCCGAACACAAAGTTGAAGTACATGACGTCAATTTTTTGCACGGCTTGATCGACTTCTGCCGCGCTCTTCGCGACAAGCAAGCGATCAATACCGATGTCGCCGCCAGTCAGTTCCGCGGACGCCATGCGCAGGCTGAGCGCGCGATCTTTCTGCGCACCAAGCGGCGCATCGCTGATGATCGGCCCGCGCACCGTGCGCCGCACGACGAGCGTTTCCTCGCGATAGCCACCGGTCACTGCGCCGTCTTTAATGCGAATAACTTCTTTGATGATTTCAAATGGCCGCACTTGGTCGCCATCGACGTAATGGTCAGGCTTCCCCGGTGCGAGTTGTTCAATGAAGACGTCTTGGTTGTCGCCGTAGGCGTTGGTTACGCCGAAAGCAACATTTGAGTTTCGCCCGACCAAGATGCCTGGCAAGGCTGGGAGCGCAGCGCCCACGGCCTTCACGTCGGGACTGAACAATCCGATCGGCATCCAAATGCCCGGCAACACACGTGCGTCGAGGTGCGGATCATTCACGACGACGGCGCTTCCACTCGCAGTGCGCGCTGGAGCGACCGCCCAATTGTTGCTACCAACACTAATCGGCGCAACGAACGAATCCGCAGCAGCGCTCATCACCGCGTCATCGACCAGGCCCAACCACATCGGCGGCGCCGCGTTCGCTGCGAGCGCAGTCGGTTTGCCGCTCGTCAGAGTGGGCGTTGCGCCCGGCGTGACACGGTACGTCGGCGGGAACAATTCAGCTGCGCGCTCGGCGCCGAGTTTGTCGATGACTTGTTGCGTGAGGAGTTCCGCTTTGTAGTTCGCGGCTTGGCTCCAGTTCACGAAGTGCAACACGGTAACAATGTCTTCTAGCGACC
>JAKPSO010000130.1 GCA_029571495.1 Pseudomonadota bacterium | reverse complement strand
CTGAAAAACTCGGCACGCGTCACGCAGTACGACAAGTTCTACCAGAACGTCTTTCCGGCAACCACGATGCCTGTTAGCGCGGCGGGGCGAGTGACGCTGAACGCATATAACAACCTCAACAAGCGCACCAACACGTTCAACCAGACCGACCTCACAGGAAAATGGTCGGCAGGGGGCATCGAACACACTTGGCTGGCTGGCGTCGAACTGGGCCACCAGGACAGCACCAACAAGCGCAACACCGGGTTCTTCGGCGCTGGCACAGGCACCGCATCGGTCAGCGTGCCCAGTAGCAATCCGCTCGCCTCGGCCTCTGTCTTTCGGGCCAACGGCACCGACGCCGACAACAACGTGAAGGCCGACATCGCAGCCGTCTACGTGCAGGACCAGATCGCCATCTCGCCGCAGTGGAAGCTGTTGGCGGGCCTGCGGTACGACTACTTCAAGACGAGCTTCGATGATCGCCGAACCACGCTCTCGGCGACGACCACTCCGACCACTGCGACTGATCTGGCGCGCACCGACAAGGAATTCAGCCCGCGCTTGGGACTCATCTGGGCACCTACACCGACGTCGACCTACTACGCAAGTTACAGCTACTCGTTTCTGCCTTCGGCCGAGACGCTCGGCCTCACCGTTCTCGACCGCAACACCGGGCTGAGCACTGCGGACTTCGAGCCCGAGAATGCGAAGAATTACGAGATAGGTGGACGATGGGATCTGGGGCGCCGATTGTCACTGTCGGCGGCGGTCTTTCGACTCGATCGCAACAACGTCCGCAATACCGACGGTAACGGCGGCTTCGTGCAAAGCGGCCAACAGCGCACGCAAGGGGTCGAACTCGGATTGCAGGGTGAGGTGATGCACAACTGGCAGGTATACGCTGGCTATTCCCATCTCGACGCCAAGATCACCAAGGCCACGGCAGCGGCCGGCACGCTTGGCCATGTGCCGCAGCTGGTGCCGAAGAACACGTTGTCCGTTTGGAACCGGGTCACGCTGCCCGCGGGGTTCGGAGCCGGCTTAGGCATCATCTACCAGGGCTCTTCGTACGCCAACGTGGACAACGCGGTGTTGCTGCCGGCGTTCACTCGCGCGGATGCAGCGATCTACTACGCCTTCGAGGGTGGCAAGACCCAGTTGGCACTGAACGTGGAGAATCTCTTCGACAGAAAGTACTTCCCCACTGCCGACGCCAACAACAACATCAGTGTGGGTGCACCGCGCAACGCCCGTCTCACGCTCAACACGACGTTCTAAAACTCGTCGCCCGGTGGCTGGCAGGCACAGGTCACACCAACTGTCGCCGAAGGAGAAGACCATGGGCAAAGCAGCCGTTCAGCCGATCCTCATTGGCATAGGTGGCGCTGCATAACGAGAGCGACCGCGTAGAACCTGATGCCGTAGCCGCCGCGATGTGCTAGCGGGCTGTCTGCTGCGCCGGGGGAATGCATGATCCCGCATTGCGCTGTGGCGCAGCAACGCCAAAGTTGGCGCAATTCCGGTTCTCGTAGAAGTTGATCAGGATGACACCGCGTTTATGCGGATTGCTTGGCGTGTGCACGACGGATACAAAAAATACCTTCAATCCTGGCGGTTTTTTGCTTTGACGGAGCCAATGCACGCAGCTAACGCGGTTTCCTAAACTCGTCTACTACCCACGCATTGGCAGACGCCACGTTGAGTTTGAAATCTGCCCGCACACGCACCGCCTCCACGCGTTCGCCAAACGCATTTTCAGCGGAGAGTAGGCCGTGCGGATCGTCTTCGTCGGGTACGATTTTTAGGGCGACGGTCCAGCGCGCTTCGTCGGTGTCGACCGTCACCGTTTTGTTGAG
This sequence comes from Pseudomonadota bacterium, assembly GCA_029571495.1. Taxonomy (GTDB): domain Bacteria; phylum Pseudomonadota; class Gammaproteobacteria; order Burkholderiales; family Casimicrobiaceae; genus Casimicrobium. Next base: position 1,017 of record JAKPSO010000130.1, on the reverse strand, counting down.
CGATGCGTGTAGCGCTTGCTCGTGACGCGTGATGACTTCGGAGGCGGTTTTGATTAGCGTGTGAAACGCTGACACATCAAGCGGCTTTGGGTTTTTCTTGTCGCGCCCCATCGTCCACGGCCCGACTAGCGCGGGTTCCGCCTGACCATCGAGATACATCTCCACAGCCCAGCCTTCGTCGTCTTGATTTTTCACGACCTTTGCGGTCCAGCCGTCGTCGCGCCAGAGGCGCGGCTCTTTGATCGACGTAGCGTCGTCGTTGCTGTTCGCGGTGTCTTCGTTTGCTGATGTCATGGCGCAATGCTAACCGTCGGCGCTTTACTGCGCTGTAGGAGCGCGCTTCTTCGCGCAAGGCGCAAACGCGTCCAAATCAGTTCGATACAGCGACGTGGCGATGTTCATCAACCCCAAGGTGGAATGAAACAAATGGTCGTGCGAGAAGCTGCTTTTCTGCGCGTGGTCGCGAAGGCACGCGTCATCAATGGCATTCTGCGTTCTCATGGCGGGCGACAGCCAAACGATGAACGGTATTTCCTTTTGCTCCTTCGGCGCGATGGGGTACGGTACTCCGTGCAAGTAAAGTCCGTTTTCGCCGAGCGATTCGCCGTGATCGGAGACGTAAATGAGCGCCGTTGACGAGAGCGCGCCCGTGCTTTCGAGCGCTTTCAGCCGATCGATGAGTAGAGCGTTAATGTGATCGGTGTAGGCAATCGTGTTGCTGTAGGCGTTCTCCAGCGATTCCTTGGTGCAGCGGCGCAAGTCTTCTTCCTCGCACGCCGGGGTGAAGCGCTTGTACTCGTTGGGATAGCGCGAGTAGTAGTTGGGGCCGTGGCTGCCCATCGCGTGCAGCACGATGACGCGACTTCCCGCGCTTGGTTTCCTCGTCGTCGTGTCGAAGGCCTCAACGAGAATTTCGTCGAGACACTCCCCGTTTGCGCACCAGCGAGAATTTTTGTCGCCAAACACTTCGCTTGACGGCACGCGCGCGCACACGCCCTTGCAGCCTGCATCGTTGTC
>JAKPSO010000111.1 GCA_029571495.1 Pseudomonadota bacterium | reverse complement strand
TGATGCGCTTTGAGCGACTGCGCAGACAAATACGTTTTGGCTTTGGCATTCTTGAGCGTTTGCGCTTCGTCGAACACCACAACATTCCACTCGATGTCGGACAGCATCTTTTCGTCACGCTGCAAGAGCGGATAGCTCGTGAGCACAACGTGAGCGTTGGCGAACGCCTTCGCAGTCGAAGCGCGCTCCGCGCCGTGGTGTCGATGCACTTCTAGGCCTGGTGCGAAACGCTCGGCTTCGCGTTGCCAATTGCTGAGCACCGACGTGGGCGCGATGATGAGACTGGGCTTCGCGGCGGGTGTTTGATGCAATCGATGCAAATGCGCGAGCGTCTGTACCGTCTTGCCCAAACCCATGTCGTCCGCCAAGACGCCGCCCATCGACAATTCGTACAAGTGGGTGAGCCACGATAAGCCGTGCAACTGATAGCCGCGCAGCGTTGCCGCGAATCCAGGCGCAGGGTAGACCGGCACGAGCTCCACGCCGCTTTGCAGCCGCTCGCGCATCGCAAGCCACGCCGGATGGTCACGCCCAAAGTAACGCACTGTGTCGTTCGGCAGGTCGGGCAACAGCGCCGCTTGCAGCGCGCTCATTTCCGCGACGCCCCCGCCTTGGAACCACTCGAACACGGGCGTCAAAATCGCCGCCACGCGCTCGCCCGGAATGCGTACGATTTGCGCGGCTTTGACGCGGTCGGGCACCGGCACGGAGAGCAGCACATGCTGTACTGTTGGCAGCGCGGCTAGCCATTGTTCAGGGTCTTTCTGCGCCGCAATCAGCTTCGCCAACGCGGGCGCCAGGTCCACGCGCTTGCCGTCGACGTCCACCCCCAACGAGAGGCGGTACCAGCCGTTTTCGTTGCCCGGTGAGAGCTCCAGCGAAGGCTCCGGAATGTCCTCCATCGAGATCGGAAAACCCGCTTCGATTTCAATCGCGAATCCCGCCATCTGCGCATCTGCGAGCACCGTCGGCCCACGCCCAGACCAGTCGTGATCGGGCAGTCCCCACAGCGATTCACGAAGCGATTTCACGTCGCGCGCATAGGCAAGTGACGGTTCCACGCGATCTGCGGGATACAAGAGGCGCGGCAGTCGCATTTCCCAGCGCGACTCCACGCGTACATTGCGCAGGCGCTGGCTCAACACTTCACGGCCGATGCGCTCTTGTTCCACGGCGTGCTCTAAACCGTTGCGTTGAAACGGTAGTAATTTGCCGTCGGGGTAACGGAAAAGAAGTTGCACTGCCGGAAATACGCGGCCCTGCATGCTCAAATTTCTTCCCCAACCGACGGATACGTCAAACTCGATCAAAGCAAAGCGCAGTACAGGCGACGGCACTGCAATCGGCGCCTCCACGTCGGACACCGTGGGACAGCGCGGAATCGCCGCAAAGTCCGGCAGTTCGCGTAACGCATCGGCCACAAACGCCCACGCGCTCTCGTCATCGTCGGCGAGCGGCGGCAGCGCAACGAGTCGCGCAAGCGTTGCCGCGCTCACGGCGGTATGTAGCGGTCGCAGCGCGTTGGCCGCAGTGTCGATCACCAACGGCGGGTCAAGCGCGATGATTGGCAGGGCGGCATCAAGTACGCGCGTGGTCGGAGTTGCGCGAAGCGCAACGCGTGGGCCATGCGGCGTGGCAATGGGTCCCCACACGAGTTTCATCGATTCCGACTCGGCGAGGG
>JAKPSO010000093.1 GCA_029571495.1 Pseudomonadota bacterium | reverse complement strand
ATTCCCGCCACGATGGTTTGCAGCACGGCGAGCACCGCGAGCTTTGAGATCGACGCCTGAAACAAGTCCGTTGCGCGTGAGGCCACAAACGCCGTGACGAGATTGAGCGCCAACCATTGCCAGCGGTTTTTCACGCTCTTCCACACACTTGCAAAAATGTCTTCTTCGTCGCGCAGACCGGCCTGTTGCCGCATGTCCTCTTCCGCGCTTTCACGTACGAAATCGAGCACTTCGGCAACGGTCACGCGGCCCACCAATTCGCCCTTCGCGTCGACGACGGGCGCTGAAACGAGGTCGTAACGCTCGAACGCGGCGGCCGCTGCATCGGCGTGGTCATTCGCCTCGAAGCGAATCTTCGGCTCGACCATCACGTCGCTCACGAGGCGCGTTTCGTCGGTGACCAAAATAACGTTGGTTGGCAACACGCCGAGAAGTTTGTCCTCGCGATCCACCACGAACACCTGATCGGTGTTGGCCGGGAGCTCTTCGAAGCGACGCAGGTAACGCATCACGACTTCAAGCGTGACGTCAGGCCGCACCTCGACCATCTCAAAGTCCATGAGCGCGCCGACCATGTCCTCTTCGTACGACATGGCTTGGCGGAGCTGCTCGCGCTCTTCGGGGTCAAGCGTCTTCTTGACCTCTTCAACGACTTCGCTTGGCAGATCGGGCGCGAGCTCAGCCAGCTCATCGGTGTCCAGCGTGGCAGCGGCAGCGACGAGCTCCGGCGCATCCATGCTCGCGATAAGACTCTCGCGCGTAGTGTCGGAGGCTTCGACAAGAATGTCGCCTTCGCGCTCGGCCTTGACCAAGTCCCAGACGAACAAGCGCTCATCCAACGGCAGCGCTTCGAGGATGTGCGCGACGTCGGCAGGGTGCAGCGCGTCAAGCGCAGTGCGTAAATTCGCAAGTACGCCCTGCACGATCGGACTTTGCGAGGGGTTGTCGAGCGTGTCCGCAAGGCTCTGGGCAAAGCCAGAGAGCAGCCGGTACTGCCGTACCAGCGAGGTTACGTCGGTTAAGGCTTCGCTGAGCGCATCATCCACGCTCGCAGAAAGCGACTCTTTATCGAGAGCTTCGGGCATGAATAAGGAAGGTCCAAGGTAGGGATGGATCGGAAAGCGATGCGTGAATTCTAAACGCTAGATGTGACCGCGCGAAGTCGTCGCGCAACCTCACTCTCCAATCCACCAAATTTTGGAAATTGACCGGAAAATTTTTACGCAGATTACGCAGATTAATCAGTTGATTTACGCAGATCGTTTTAGAGCAACGCCGTGCGTAGCGGCAAAAAAATCAGCGTGAATCCGCGCTCAATCTGCGAAATCTGCGTCAAAAGAATCGCTGCCTAGCTTCACTGCGCGGCCAAATTGTTCACGCTATGAAGGTTCACCGAATTGCCTCGCAACCTATTCCGGCAGCTCTACCTGCCCCATACGCGAAAGAATAATCCCGGTCTTGCGGCGCAGGCCCGGCGCGCCTAGATTGCGTTCGTAGAAGCGCGGATTCGGTGCCATCGCTGCGAGTTTGGCCGATTGTTCAGCACTGAGCTGGGCGGCGGACACACCGTAGTAACGGCGCGCCGCCGCCTCAGCACCAAAGACGCCGTTGCCCCACTCAATCACGTTCAGATAGAGCTCAAGAATGCGCTCCTTGTCGAGCATCTTTTCAAGCATCAACGTGATGATCGCTTCTTGGCCTTTACGCAGGTAGCTCTTCTCAGGC
>JAKPSO010000063.1 GCA_029571495.1 Pseudomonadota bacterium | reverse complement strand
GCGGTTGCGACACGTCGGTTCCAGGCCAAATTTTCCATAAGTTGACTTCGCTCAAAAACATGTTCTAGCCGCCTAAAAACGGTCGTTTACACGTAAGAGTTATTGAAAATCCAATTGCGCGTTTAGTAAAAGATCCTTTGGAAAATCAATGACGATGGCATAAACTAAAGTTTCCTTTGCTCCCCAAGGATTCGCGCCGTGCTTCTCTCCCGCTTACTTCGACTGCGACGGCCACACGCGCCGGCGTTCGCGCGCATTGTCTGCGCCATCTCGGCGTGTTTGGTTGCGACTCTGCCGATCGCCACCCACGCGATTTGCCCCTTTAACGTCGCAGGCGGCGCCTCGCCTGACGCATTGCGTGATGGCGTGCTCTTGGTGCGCTATGCGCAGGGCCTGCGTGGCGCAAACCTCGTCGCGGGCACGGGCGCGACCGCGGCGACGGTTGAGGCCACCATCGCTGCCAACACCGCGCAGCTCGATATGAACGGCAACGGCGTGTTTGACATCGATGACGCAGCCATCATTTCGCGCAACGTCTTCAAGTTCGCGTCCTCGCAATGGGTCTATCCCACCGCCGCAAGCAACTACGCGACGCGTACGCACGCCGCCCCCGTGAAGTCCTTCGTCGATGCGAATTGCACTGTCACGACACTCGCGGGAACCAGCACGGACCAAATCCAAGCGTCACGCTTTCTCATCCAGTCCACCTTCGGTCCTAGCCGCAGCGACATTGCGTCGTTCATGACGTTGCCCGGCGTTGATCACAAAGCGCGCGCCAGTAACTGGATCAACGCGCAATTCGCGATGCCTCGCTCGCAAAAACATTTTCAGTACTCGTTGGATCGCAAGGCCGAGTACGACGCGCAAATTCCGCCCGCTGTGTTCTACAGCGAAATGAGCCGCGAAACGTTTTGGAAGCAAGCGCTAAAGAGTCCCGATCAACTTCGCCAACGACTCGCGTTTGCGCTATCAGAAGTGCTCGTCGTTTCGGCCAATGGTGGTTCAAGCGATCCCTTTGAACTCGCGGCCTACCTCGACTTACTTGCCGACAATGGCTACGGCAATTTCCGCGACGTCCTTTACAAAATGGCGCTGTCGCCCGCGATGGGCGAATACCTCAGCCACCTGCGCAACGACGGTGGCAGCGCGCAACCGAACGAAAACTTTGCGCGCGAAATTCTCCAACTCTTTGGCGTCGGCCTCGTGATGCTCAATCCCGACGGCACACCGACGACAACGCCCGCGTACGACGAAAACACGGTGAAGGGATTCGCGAAGGTGTTTACGGGGTTCGCCTTTGATGATCCGTACTGTCGTGCGAACGATGTTTCTGACCCAACGTACGCCGTACCATTGTCGAGCTGTCTTGACGGGTACGGCGACAAGCATCCTTCGTGGTATTGGTCACCCAATCGCGATGACTTGGGTGCTAATTTCCCTCCCAAGCTCGCAGGCTGGGCCCGTTCCATGGTCCCTTTCCCCGGCAAGCACAGCAAGCTCGATAAACAACTCCTGAAATACAACACGTACCCGTCTGCGGTTGCGAGCTGTTCAGCAGCGATCACTCGAGCGAGTACGGGCCAAGGCTTGCTCCCGGCGCTCACCTCGGCACCGACACCGAACCCAGATTTGCCTGGCATTGACGAAGTCACTGGCCTGGCCGTCACCACCGGCACACGGACCAACCGCACGCAGGCGTACTTCTCGGTCAATCAGGCCATCGACAACATCTTTTGTCATCCGAATGTCGGCCCGTTCATCAGCAAGCATCTCATCAAGTTTTTTGTCACGTCGACGCCCACACCTGCATACGTCGGCCGCGTTGCGGCTGTATTCGACAATAACGGCGCTGGCGTGCGCGGTGACATGCAGGCAGTGATTCGCGCGGTGCTTCTTGACGATGAGGCGGTTGTGCCTGCGACCGTTTTGACAACCGCCCCCGAACTCATGAAGTTCGGAAAACTGCGCGAGCCGATATTGCGCCTGAGCGCGATTTTCAGAGCCTTCAACGGCACGGCAACGTCGGGACGTTACAAACTGCATTACGGCTTGGAAGATGTCGAGTACGGCATCAGCCAAGCGCCCCTCCAGTCCCCGACAGTTTTCAACTACTTCAATCCGGAGTTCGCACCGCCGGGGCCGATCTCGCAAAGTAGCGCACTCGGTCCGGAATTTCAGATCACGACCACGACTGCTGTCGCGGCGACGCAAAACTACTACGGCAGCATCGTCGGTCGGGTGGACAGCAATCCGTTAGTGAGCCAAGTTGGCGTGGCTGGGTATGGCAACTGCAACACGAGTTCAACGCCAGCAAGCTTCAAGCCCGAAGACTGCATCATCAGCGATCTCTCGGATCTTTACGCGGTCCAAGATAACTCCGGCGCGATATTTGACTACCTCAATCTCGTGATGCTCGGCGGTCAGCTCTCGCCGGCGAACAAGGCCCAGCTCGTTTCGGCCCTCGACACGGCGTATCCCGTTTACACACTACCAGCGACTCCAACCGCAGGAAACATAACCACCTGGCAGACACGCAAACGCGACCGTGTCAAAGGCGCGCTCTGGCTCACAGTGCACACACCTGAATTCCAGATTCAACGATAGGCGGCTACCCATGAATACCAAAGACATTCAAAAGCGCCGCGACTTTTTAAAGACCGCCACTGCTATGGCGGCGGCGGGCGGATTACCCACGATTGACGCGCTAAGCAACGTCGCACTTGCCGCAGGGCCGACGGGAACCACCGAAGTCGGGGCCGATTACAAAGCCATTGTCTGCGTGTTCTTGTACGGTGGGCAGGATGCGTCAAACGTATTGATTCCGTACGAAGACGGCAACGCAGCAGGCACGGCCGCAGGCGGAACCACTGTCGAGTTCGATCGATACGCGCACGACCGGTCAAATTTCTCCGCGACGAATCCCGCCGGCGATCCTCCAGTGCAAACTGCTGGATCAGGCAATCTGGCATTCACGCGCGCGCAGCTCGCGGCCACAGTGTTGCCCGAGACGACCGTCAATAGCATTACTGGAACGACAGCGCCTGCGACAGGCGGATGGACGACAAACACCTTCGGCCGCAAGTTCGCGCTGCATCCAAACTACGCCGAATTGAAGACCATTTACGACGCAGGAAAGCTAGCAGTCATCGCCAACGTAGGCCCGTTGATCGCACCGATCAGTCGCGCTGAGTGGTACACCGGCACCGGCGGCGCGCGCCCCGTCAACCTGTATTCGCACGACGATCAGCAGAAGGGCTGGATGAGCGGCACCGCCAACCTCGCCAATCCTTCGATTGGGATCGCGGGCCGCATCGCCGCACACTCCGCGATTAGCAGCCAAAATCTCGGCGCGAAGATTGCGACGCAAGTTTCGATCGACGGCACCAATACATTCATGCTGACTGCCCCGACGGCGCCGACGAACGCCATTGCTTATCAAGTCGGCACCGGCGCGATTGGCCGCTTGCAGACTGGCACCACCAATCCGATTTGGACGACGGTCGGGACTGTGACGTGCAACACAGGCAGCACGTTCATGACCAACAATCCGACGTCGCCGTACTGCGTGACGGGCGGGCCGATTCGAGTGAGCAGCGGGTACTCGTGGAACGCACCGATGATGGTGCCGTTCAACACCCGAATGAACACTACGAGCGAAGGCACATCGATCTACAACGATCAATGGCGGCAAACGATGCGTCAGTCCATCGACACGGAAGTCGCAATCTCGACCGCCTTCCTGAATAGCCCACCGACCGAAGAAATCGTAGCGCCGTTTGAGGCGATGAAAGCAAGCGGACTGAGCCTCAGCGGCGGCACTTTGGGCGCACAGCTTCGTATGGTCGCGGCGTTGATCCGAGCGAGTAATCAGCTCGGGGCCAGCGCGACATCTCCGGTTAAACGCCAGATATTTTTCGTGAGCATCGGTGGCTTCGACACCCACGGCACGGAGTTCTGGACCAATAATCCCAACAACAACAAACAGGTCAGTAAAGCAATCAGCGCGTTTTGGACCGCGATGGGCAACGTCAAGATTCGTGACGCCGCTGGCACTGGATATCTGCCGGGAAGCGCGCAAGATCGCGTGACACTTTTCACGATGACCGACTTTGGACGCACTCTTGATTCGAACGGCAACGGTTCCGATCACGGGTGGGGTAGCCACCACATTGTTCTGGGTGGAGCGGTCAAGGGCGGCAAGATTTACGGACAAGACCACAACATTACGGCCGCACAGGCTGGATCATCGCCCTACATGGGGCTCAACGGCACAGTTCGCGCCGATCTCACAGCGGGCGCCGTTCCGCGCATCGGTCTGCCGCCCAATCGCTACACCGCCCCTAACACCGCCGGATTGCGCTGCAACGGTCTTAACCACATGCTGGATCGCGGCGAACTGCTTCCGACCACATCCGGGGACGCCGTCGTCGCTACGGTAGCGAAGTGGTTTGGCGTCCCAGCTGTAGACCTCACGGGCGCAGCAGGCGTCTTCCCGACCCTCGCTACCGCGCATCCAAACGGATATGACATGGGGTTTATGGCGTAGTCGATCGAAGTGTTGTTGCGAGATACTTCGACAATGAATCGACTTGTTGAACTGAGAGTTTGGTACATGGCGGCAATTTCGCGCTGGTGGAGCATGCGCTGCAGGCAACTCCTCGTCCTACTTTGGATTGCGCCGTTCGTCGGCGTTGCTTGGGCGCAGGATGCCAACTTGGGAAAAGCCCTGTACAACACGCCATTGGTGGCGGGACAGTTGAGTTGTAGTGCCGGGGCCTGTCACGGCCCCGATCCTCTCGCCAGGCAAA
>JAKPSO010000055.1 GCA_029571495.1 Pseudomonadota bacterium | reverse complement strand
CCGAAGCGGAACGCCTAGTCGCGGCCTGCCGGTACGCACCAACGGGCATGCGCAGCTACGGCCCTGCGCGAGGGCTGTTGTATGGTGGCGCCGATTACCCGCTGCACGCCAACGACGAAATTGTTGTGCTTGCGATGATTGAGACCTTGGACGGAATCAAGAATCTCGACGACATTCTCGCGACCCCGGGCCTCGACGGCGTTTACATTGGCCCGAACGATTTGGCGCTCGTACTTGGCGTCCGACCGGGCAGCGACACGACCGACCCGCGTTGCATTGAAACGATTGCTCACATCCTCGCTCGTGCGCGCGCCCATGGAAAGTTCGCTGGCATTTTCTGTTCTGGCGGAGCGACGGGTGCAATTCGTCGCAAACAGGGTTTCGACATGATTACGCTGACGCACGAGGGCAACTACGTGACGCAAATGGCCAAATCGCATATTGCCACCGCCTTGGCAGAGCCTGTCGTGGCCGACGCCGCAAAGTCAGGAACGGGGTATTAACGCTTTGAGCGCTGGTGATTTGGCGCCGCTGCAGCGCCCACGCACGATGCCGTTTACGGCTGGCCGAGCGCGTGCACGGGCGCGCCTCAGCGCAGCCGCCGCTGCCGTGGGCATGGCTTTCTGGATTACACCTGTCGCCGCAGAAGTTAAGCCAGTTGATTCGCTGGATTTGTCCAAATACGCGGGAACATGGCACGAGATCGCCTCTATCCCGCAGTTCTTTCAACGCAAGTGTGTGCGCGACACCAAGGCCGTCTACGCCGCGGCGGACGCAGGGCAGATACGCGTTGAAAATGTTTGTACGCGTGACGATGGCGGGCGTGAACGCATCGAGGGCCGCGCGCGCGTGCCAGACGCCAATTCGACGTCAAAACTTGAAGTCACTTTCGTCGAGCTATTCGGCGAATACCGTTACTGGGTCGCTGCCGACTATTGGGTGCTTGCGCTTGATCCAAATTACAACTGGGCGGTGGTCGGGCATCCGTCGTTGCGCTACGGCTGGGTGCTTGCGCGCGAGCCAAGACTGTCTCCGGCAACCATCGCTGAGATCATCGGGCGCATTAAGTCCCAGGGCTACGACGCCTGCGACTTTGTCATTACGCCACAAACAGGCGGCCTCTCCGTCAAGCGACCGCTCTGCACGGTATTGCCGTAGGCAACAAGCCTAGGCCCGGCGAGCTAGCTAGCGTCTGGCCGCGGCGTCCCTTTGAGGAACGAATCAAGTTCACCCGTCTTCGGCGGCTCGATCATATTGAGGTCGAGATCCCAACGCGGCGTTCCGTCGTTATCGTTGGCACCGCGCGACTCCCAATCGGCCGATTCCGTGGTTCCGGTAGTTGGAATGGTGGCCAGCACATCGTGCACTTGCAACAACAGCAGCAGGTCACGATACGCGGCAAGACTGAAGCCTAGTCGCGAACCGCCGCGATTGTCGTAAAGGAGCTCATCGAGAAATTTTCGCGCCTCTGGTTTGCCCCAGTCCCGTTCGATCCTCGCGACGAGATGCGGGAACGCTTCGAGGCCGTCGTCCAGTGCAAGCTCGTGCCCGTAACTATCCCAATCCGGCATCCGACCGTTGAAGTTCTTGCGGAATTGCGGTGCAAGTTCGTCGTAGCCAGCGCGGTTATTCGTCTTTCGGTAGAGATCAAAAATCATCAGCCAAGGCACAGGCGAAGTTCGATCTCCCGCGAGGTTCTGGATGTGATTTCTGAGGATTGCGATGGCCTTGTCGGTGCGGCCAAGTTCCGCGTAAACCTGAGCCTCGTCGGTAGCCTGCGAGAGCACGGACACGTCGACTTGAGAGGCGGTGTCTTGGAGCTGGAACAGCGGGTTGTTGAGCTTGTCTGTCGCTTCCTGCTCAGCGCGCTGCGTTGTCTCACTGGCCGTCGCAGTGACGGCTGCAGCCGTGTTCGGCGCGAGCGTGTTGCCAGTGAGCGTTGGACCGCCCATACTGGCAAAAGAAGGCGGCTGCGCAAGCGTTTGGCCGCCATTGGTGAGCGCCACCGTTGTCGCTGGCATGACGGTGTCGAACTCGTCTGTGTGCGTCTGGACGACGGTCATGGGGCCAGCCGCGTCGAACTTCGGCGCAGCGGCCTTTGCCCGTCGCTGCCGCAACAAGAAGGCAACTAGCCCCGCTACCAGCAGCAGGGCCGGCACCCAAAGCCACGAAAGCCAGTCAAATTCGTCAGACACGGCCATAGAGGCCTTCGGCGGGGGAGCCGAAGGAGCTTTCGATCCATCTTTCGCCGCCGTCGCGTTCGGTACGGTTGCGGGCGCGGATGCAGTAGCGCCGTTCGCGCCACCAAGTTGTGTTTGCAGCTCTGCCAGACGACGCTTCGCGACGACTAGGTCTGCCTCTAGGCGCGGTGCAAGGTCTTCGTCGATTGGCGCGGACAAGAGCCGATTGCGCCGTTCGTTTGCAATGGCTGTTTGTAGTTCATTGCCGGGCTGAGGCTGCGCGCCAGGCGTCGCCGAGAACGACGGAAGATCCGAGGAAATTTTCAGCCGCGGTATTGCGAGGGCAGCGAGACTGGCGGCGTCGATGTTGGCACCGGCTGCGGCGGGGCCGGCTTGCACCTGTAGTTGATCTCGCGGCTCTGACGTCTTGCTAGCCTTCGGGCGAGGCGTATCACTAGCCCTAGCAGCGGTTCGATCGCCGCGTTGCTCTACACGCTTCTTGGAAGAGTCGGCGGAGTTCTGTTGCTGCGCGCTCGGAGAACTATTCGCGGCGGGGACTCGGGCGCGTTCGCTGCGGGCGACGGCAGAAGAGGGCGATGTAACCCCGGATGTTGTTGTGCTGGTCGGCGTTTCAATGCCAACGCTCGTTGGCGCAGCGGCCGAAGCGCGCGGCGCATTGTTCGACGCCACGCTAGGCGGCGTGACAGCTGGCGGGTCCAACAAGACGGTGTAATCGCGACGAATGGGCGTGTCGCAGCCCGCTTCGACGGTTATTCGAACAATAGGATCATCGATGGCGCGGGCACTGCGAATGAGCAGACGCGGAGGCGACGAAGACGTTTGCAGCTCAATCCGCGCCTGGGTGATGGACGGAATGCCGTCTTGGCGCGCAGAAGGAACGAGGCGGAAGCAGGATGTGTCGAGCGAATCACCGGTCGCGCCGAGCAGCGGAATCGCGACGGTCAGCGGTTGTCCAAGGGACGACGATACCTGCTCCGTCCCGAAGGAGAGCGCGCTCAAAGACATCGGCGAGGCTGACAGCACCGCAGCAGCCACAAGACTCAAACCGAATCGCGACCAACCAATCACTGACCTTTGGGCCAACCCAAACTCCCCTCGAACGCAACGTGCACTTTTATCAACGACGAGTGTAACTAAGAACGCTCAATCCGATGGCATAAAAGCGGTCATTGACCCGTCGAAACGTTGAAAAATTCACGCGACCCGCGCATTTGTGCCATTCGATCTAACAACAACGACAAATGCTGAGGGTTGTCGACGAAATTGAGCCCTTCCGTATTGACAAACAACACGGGCGCTGCGTCATAGCTGTGGAAGTAACGCGTGTAGCTGTCCGCGAGCCGCGCAAGGTACTCATGCGAGATCGATTGTTCGAAACGAATTCCTCGGCGATGAACCCGCTGCGCTAGCGTGTCGGTGGATGCTTGGAGCACGATGACTAGGTCGGGCGCGGGGCACTGTGGCTGCAAGTGCATGTAAATTTTTCGGTACAACGCCAACTCGTCTTCGCTCAGATTTAAGTTTGCGAAGAGGGCATCTTTGTCCAGCAAAAAGTCCGCGACAACAGCACGCGAAAACAAGTTGAGCTGCGACAGCGCTTTGACTTGATCGGCACGCTGAAACAGGAACGTAAGCTGCGTGGCCAGCGCATGTCGCGCAGGATCCGCATAGAACCGTTCGAGAAACGGATTCTCAGTCGGAGCTTCTAAGAGCAGCTCAGCGCCGAGCTTTGCGCCGAGTTTGCGCGCCAAGCTCGTCTTGCCCGCGCCGATCGCGCCTTCAACGACCACATACCGTAGCGAATTCATATCCACTGCGATGAATCTCCTAAGCGTTTGATGGCCGTGCGTGGCAATGTCGCGAGAATGTTCTTCGCCGCGCCCCGCCCCGGAATTCTCGCGCCGGGCGCGACATCGAGCAACGGTAGCAACACGAAATCTCGCTCATGCATGCGCGGATGCGGAATTGTGAGCGTTGGTGTGTCGATCACCAAGTCGTCGTACAGCAGTACGTCAATGTCTAGCGTACGTGAGGCGTTCTTTTCAGCCGTGCGATGCCGCCCTTG
>JAKPSO010000049.1 GCA_029571495.1 Pseudomonadota bacterium | reverse complement strand
CGATGCGTAGCGACCATGCGGTGTCGTTGAAGGGCTCCACGCTAAAGAGCCTCATCGACATTGCCGACAGCATGCATCTCGCCGCGCGGCCATTGCGTGTTGAGCTGTCGGCGCTCGCGCAGGTGCGTCTGCCCGCTGTTGCGCATTTCGACTTCAATCACTTTGTTGTCATCACGCGCGTTGGCAAAGATGAGGTCACTTTGCACGACCCGGCGCGCGGCGTGCGCACATTGCCGCTTGCGGAGTTCTCGAAACACTTCACGGGTATCGTGCTGGAGCTGACACCGACGCCGAGTTTTGTGAAACGTAAGGCTGTGGATCGTTTCTCGATCTGGTCCATCGTCGCTGCGGCGCGTGGTGTGCGTAGCGCGTTGCTGCGGCTTGTGCTGCTTGCGCTCGCGTTTGAGGTCTTCGCGCTCGCGATGCCGTGGCTCACGCAGTTGACGGTCGATGAAGTCATCGTCTCGGCGGATCGTGACCTCATGACCGTGCTTGCCCTTGGCTTCGCGCTTTTGGTCTTGATTCAGGCTGCGATTGGCGCGCTCCGCGGTTGGTTGCTGCTGCACCTTACGAGCACGTTGTCGCTACAGGTGCTCACGCAACTGTTCTCGCACTTGCTGCGTTTGCCGCTCGCGTTTTTCGAGAAGCGCCATGTCGGCGATTTGCTCTCGCGCTTCGCGTCGATGGACGCGATTCAACGCACGCTCACCGGCAGCTCGCTCGAAGTGTTGATCGACGGCGTGCTCGCGATCAGCATGTTTGCTGTGATGGCGATTTACAGCGTGAACCTCACGCTCGTGGTGCTCATCGTCGCGATCATTTACGCGCTCTTGCGTTGGGTGCTGTTTCGCCCGATGCGCGAGGCGGTAAACGAACAACTTATCTTCGCCGCCACGCAGCAAACGAACTTCATCGAGAGTTTGCGTGGAATGCAGACGATCAAGCTGCACATGGGCGAGGCTGATCGCCTGTCGCGCTGGCAGAACGCCGTGGTCGACACGGTGAACGCCTCGATCCGCGCGCAGTCGCTCACGCTTACGTACAAGACAGCGAGCTTCGCGTTGTTTGGTTTGGAGAACGTGCTCATCGTTTGGCTAGGCGCGCGCGAGGTGATCGCGGGAAACTTTAGCGTCGGTATGCTGCTCGCGTTCATGGCGTACAAGCTCGTGTTCGTCGCGCGGCTCTCGAACCTGGTCGACAAATTCACTGAATTCAAATTGCTCGACTTACATGCCGAGCGCGTGGCCGACGTTGCGCTTGCGGGCGCGGAAACGCGTGGCCTCGCCGCCGCGCCCGATCTTTCGCGCGCCACTTGGGTGATCGAAAACCTCGGCTTTCGATACGGACCGCACGACCCGTTTATCTTCCGCAACGTGAGCTTCACTATTGAGCCCGGCGAGAGTGTCGCGCTCACCGGCCCGTCCGGCGCGGGGAAGACAACGCTTGCCAAAGTGGTCGTTGGCCTACTGCCCGCGACGGAAGGCCGCGTGTTGATCGATGGGCTCGACATCCGCGAGATTGATCCCGTGACGCTGCGTGCGCAGCTCGCCGCCGTAATGCAAGAAGACTACGTGTTCAACGGTTCAATCAACGAGAACGTAAGTCTCTTCGACCACGAAATCTGCGGCGCTCGAGTGACGGAATCACTCAAAGGCGCGGCGCTATGGTCAGAAGTGGAGCGCATGCCGATGCGCGCGGATTCGCTTGTGGGCAACACCGGAAGCGCGCTCTCCGGCGGCCAGCGCCAGCGGCTATTGCTCGCTCGGGCGCTCTATCGCAAGCCGAAGTTTTTGTTGTTAGACGAGGCCACGAGTGCGCTCGACACCGAGCGAGAACAGGCCGTCAATCACGTCGTAAAGAACTTAGGCATCACCACACTCATCATTGCGCACCGCGAGTCGACGGTGGAGATGGCGGGGAAGCGGGTGGGGTTGGGCTAGTAAGGGCACCGATGCGCCGACGTAAGCTGCGAACCGCCTTGTCACGACGGTGTCCCGCACTCAGCGAAAACATGCGTCAATCATGGGCCATCGTACGGCGTCTATCGGCTGCTCATCAAGTATTGGTAGGGAGTCAGGCAGGCTGTACGGTGCGTCTGTCTAGACGGAGTTTGAGCCTTTGATCGTTTGACATCCGTTCGCTCAGAAGTCTCGCTGACTTTATTTCGACTAGTTAAGCAGGCCCGAGAATTCACCGCCGCCAATAAGCATGACTTCAGAGTCGAGGAGGCCGCGAAGAGCGTCCATTTGGTCTTGCGAGAGATCGGTAGTTGCGTGGGTCGTTTGCATGTATGTTTCCGCCAGGATTGGTTTAGCTAGTTAAGGAGGCCCGAAAATTCACCGCCGCCGATAAGCACGACTTCAGAGTCGAGGAGGCCGCGAAGAGCCTCCATTTGGTCTTGCGAGAGATCGGTAGTTGCGTGGGTCGTTTGCATGTATGTTTCCGCTAGGATTGGTTTAGCTAGTTAAGGAGGCCCGAAAATTCACCGCCGCCGATAAGCACGACTTCAGAGTCGAGGAGGCCACGAAGAGCGTCCATTTGGTCTTGCGAGAGATCGGTAGTTGCGTGGGTCGTTTGCATGTATGTTTCCCTTAGGATTGATTTAGCTAGTTAAGGAGGCCCGAAAATTCACCGCCGCCAATAAGCATGACTTCAGAGTCGAGGAGGCCGCGAAGCGCATCCATTTGGTCTTGGGTGAGTTCGGTTGCAGTGTTGATAGCTTGTGACATGTGATGGAATCTCCGAAAAATTAGAGTGGTGAAGAATTGCGAATTGAGTAACAATGGCGCAATCTTATGACGACGTCATGATGGAGCGCAAGTGGATGCCAATACGTTGATCGGGCTCATGGATGCATGCGTGAGCGACATGGATAGCGATGGTCTGGCTGATCTAATTCTCCAACTGCGGGCCGATCTGCCGCAGTTGCTTAAGTCGCCAGAGCCGGCGGTATTTGAATTCGCCGTGAAAGGCGCGCGGCTAATTGCGTTCAGTCGGAAGCCTGAGCCAGTTGAAGCATGCATTCACATTTTGCTCGACGTCGCCGGAGCGCACATTCCAAGAGGGTTGTCGCTAAAGGCGATTCCGTTTGTCGAGCGCGCGCTCGATCTGGCGGAAGACCACCATCTAAAGCCCGAGATGCGTCGGGCCTGCAATCACTATTCGTTGCTGAGCACAGATGCAGGCGTTCCTGCGCGCGGCATAGAGTACGCGATGCGCGCTGTTCACCTTGCGCAGGAATTGGGAGATCAACAGAGCGTAGCTGTCGCGTTCGCGAACATGACCATGGCGCTGGGTGCAATGGGCATGTACCGAGAAACAGTGGCTGTGGCGCTCCGATTAATCAAGAGATTCAAAGGAGATCCGCGGTGCTCGTCTTCAGTCGCGGTGGCGCGTTCAAATTTGGCGGGCGCCGCGCTTGCGATGCAGCAGTTCGCACTATGTGTGGATGCTGCGAAGATTGCGTGCGAGAACATGGGCTTGCCACATGATGGACATGGTGTTTTGAATCGTTCAATAGCGGAGTGCACTTGGTTGCGTGGAGCAATTGGCCTGCGCCAAGACGAAGTAGTCGCAGAGCGCCTAGCAATGATTCGAGAGCTGTCAGACGCGTACAAATCGCCGCGTCTCCAGTTGCATCGCCTGCTTGCCGAAGCGGCTCACGATATCTACGCCAAGCGCACGACCATCGCCGTTGCGAAACTACTGGAGTTGTTGCGTCATACGAAATCGGTTCCCGGTGTCTATCGCGACAACTTGGTCTTGCTCGTGCGCGCTTATGAGCAGGCCCATGATCACGCTGGCGCTCTGATTTACTTGGGTGAGTTGGTCGAGCATTTGGGCCGCTCGCAAGTGACTGCCGTACACAATGCACTTGAACTAATTCGCGAACGTATTCAGACGCCGATGCCAGGCAAAGATGACGCTCGCACCTTGATCATGGCGATCCAGTCCGAGCGGCCCAAGCAGCGTGAAGCGGAGGAGGTCCCAGAGAAGCTGTATCGTGATGCGCTCGAGCGGCTGGCTATTTCGGCTGAACTGCGCGAGGACACACTTGGTCGCCACGCCTATCGCGTGGGCAAACTCACTGGCTTGCTTGCCAACGCACTCGGCTATGGCTATCGCTTTTGCAACGAAATGGATCTCGCTGCGCGTTTGCACGACATTGGCAAATTAGGCATTCCCGACGGCTTGTTGATGAAGCCGGGCAAGCTCACGCCCGCGGAGTTCACGGTCATGCAGCGGCACACGACCATCGGGGCGCAGCTTCTCGCGCAGTGCACGCACCCGGCGTTCCGCTTGGCCGAACAAATCGCGTTGTGCCATCACGAAAAATGGGACGGCA
>JAKPSO010000358.1 GCA_029571495.1 Pseudomonadota bacterium | reverse complement strand
TCGACGATCTTTTCGATCGCGCCACTGTCGCTGATTTGCTTGAGGCCTTTGGACTCGATAATCGCGTCTGCGGATTGACCTTCGCCATTCCAGAGCGCTTCGAACACAGTTTTACCGATCTTGTTACTGATCGTTCCGTCGCTAATCCGAGCGATTAAGCCCGCGAGTTGCGCGCTGCTCACCGGAGACTGGTCGAAGGTTTTTTCGTCGCGATTGAGCGCGGCCGACAAGTCGCCGAGCATCCAGTTCGCGGCGAGTTTTGCGTCAGCGCCAGCCTTTGTTGTCGCCTCATAAAAGTTCGCCGTCGCGCTGTCTTGCGAGAGCAAACGCGCGTCGTACTCCGACAGTGTGTACTGCGAAACGAATCGCGCACACTTGGCCTCCGGCAGCTCCGGCATCGCGGCCTTGATGCGGTTGAGCATCTCATCGGTCACGACGAGCGGCGGCAGATCAGGATCAGGGAAGTAGCGATAGTCCATCGCGTCTTCCTTTGTGCGCATTGCACGCGTTTCGCCGGTGTCTGGGTTGAAGAGCACTGTGGCTTGCACGATCTTGTGACCGTCTTCGATCTGCTCGATCTGCCAGCGTACTTCGTAGTCGATCGCCTGCTGCATGAACTTGAAGCTGTTCAAGTTTTTGATCTCGCGGCGAGTGCCGAATTCCTTTTGGCCAACCGGGCGCACCGACACGTTGACGTCACAGCGGAACGAGCCTTCCTGCATGTTGCCGTCACAAATTTCGAGCGAGCGCACGAGACTGTGCAGCGTTTTTGCGTAGGCAATCGCCTCTTTGGCGGAGCGCATCACGGGCTCGGTCACGATTTCCAGAAGCGGCGTGCCCGCGCGGTTGAGGTCGACGCCCGTAGCGCTATCGAATTCACCATGCACGCTCTTGCCAGCGTCTTCTTCGAGGTGTGCACGCGTCAGTTCGACGAACTTGGTGGTGCCATCGTCGAGAGTAGTCGTCAGACCACCGCCTTCAACAATCGGCGTCTCAAATTGCGAAATTTGATAGCCCTTGGGCAGGTCGGGGTAGAAGTAGTTTTTGCGCGCCATGATCGAGCGCTGATTAATCTTCGCACCGATGGCGAGGCCGAACTTCACGGCGCGTTCAACCGCGCCTTTATTCATCACCGGCAGCGCTCCGGGCAGCGCCAAATCAACGATGCTCGCCTGCGTGTTCGGCGCGGCACCGAACGCCGTGCTACTGCCAGAAAATATTTTCGATACAGTGGTCAACTGCACGTGTGTTTCGAGACCGATGACGACTTCCCACTGGGCCATGATGTGCTCTTAAACCTGACTAGATCGACGGATGGCGTTTGTGCCAATCCGTCGCCAATTGAAACTGATGCGCGACGTTCAACATACGGGCTTCATCGAGGTAGTTGCCGATGATTTGCATGCCGACATGTTGACCGGTCTCGTCCACGCCGCACGGGTGGCTCAGCGCGGGCTGACCCGTGAGGTTTGCGCAGATGGTGAAGATGTCGTTTAGATACATCTTCACGGGATCGTCCGACTTGGCGCCGAACTGAAACGCGGTTTCTGGCGCCGTTGGCCCCATCACCACGTCGCAGACGTCATAGGCACGCTTAAAGTCTTCCGCGATCAACCGCCGCAACTTGCCCGCTTGCAGGTAATACGCATCGTAGTAGCCGTGCGACAGCACGTAGGTGCCGATCAAAATGCGTCGCTTCACTTCCGCGCCAAAACCCTCGGCGCGCGAGCGTTTGTACATGTCTAGCAAGTCCGTGTACTCGGTCGCCCGATGACCGTAGCGAACGCCGTCGAAGCGCGACAGATTGCTCGACGCTTCCGCCGGAGCGACGACGTAGTACGCAGGCACCGAATACTTCACGTTCGGCAGCGAGATTTCGACAGTGGTCGCGCCCAGCTTGCGATAGACCGCGAGCGCCTCATCAACCGCTTTTGCAATGCCCGCGCCAACGCCGTCGCCAAAAAACTCTTTCGGCAGACCGATGCGCAGGCCAGCCAGCGGCTTCGCGAGGTCGCGCGCGTAGTTTTCCTTCGGGCGGTCCAACGAAGTCGCGTCGTGCGGATCAAAACCGGCCATTGCGTTGAGCAACAACGCGCAGTCCTCAGCGGTCTGCGCGAACGGGCCCGCTTGGTCGAGCGACGAGGCAAAGGCGATGATGCCGTAGCGCGAACACACGCCGTACGTGGGTTTCAGGCCCGTGAGGTTGCAAAACATTGCGGGCTGCCGGATAGAGCCGCCGGTGTCGGTGCCTGTAGAGGCCGGGGCGAGCCCCGCCGCAACCGACGCTGCGGAACCGCCGGACGAGCCGCCGGGCACGCGCGACACGTCCCACGGGTTTTTGACAGTGCCGAAGTATGAAGTCTCGTTGGATGAGCCCATCGCAAACTCATCCATGTTGAGTTTGCCCAAGGTGACCATGCCAGCGTCGGCCATGTTCTTGACCACCGTCGAGGTGTACGGCGCGACGAAGTTTTCGAGCATCCGCGAGCCACACGTCGTGCGCCAACCGTCGATCAGGTAGATGTCCTTGTGCGCGATGGGAACGCCCAGAAGTGGAGCCTCGCCGCCGGAAGCGCGCTTGGCGTCGGCTGCCTTTGCTTCGGCGAGCGTCAGGTCGCGATTGAGTGTGATGTAGGCGTTTAGCGTCGGCTGCAGCGCGTCGGCGCGGTCGAGGTAGTGGGTCGCGAGTTCGACGGCGCTGACCTGTTTGGCGTCGAGCGCCTTAACCGTCTCGGCGACGGTAGCAAAGGTGTTCCAACTCATAGCTTTACTCAATCACCTTGGGTACGAGGAAGTAGCCCTCGGCTGCCTGTGGCGCGTTTTTCTGAAATTTTTCGCGTTGATCGATTTCGGTCACGGCGTCGTCGCGAAGGCGTAGGACCATGTCGAGGCCGTGCGACATCGGCTCGACGCCACGGGTGTCAACGGCTTGCATTTCGTCGATCAGCTTGAAAATGCCGTCTAGCTTGGCTTGAACGTCGGCGACGTCGGAGGGCGTCACGCGAATGCGAGCGAGATGCGCGATTCGCTCAATGTCTTGGGTGGAGAGACTCATGAATCAGGGGGCGACCTGCGGCGGGGGCCGAGCATCACGCGCGACGGCGGAAGCCAGACCATAGGCGCGCGGCGGGCGCTTGAGGGGTAATTTGTCTAAGGGCGGTAGGGTAACATATCGGGTTAAGTAAAACAGGCTCTGACCCGCGTGAAAAGGGCTTGTAATCGATGTTTCCGGGGGAATGTTAGTGGGCCAGTTGTGCGTCGCGCGCTTCGGGCCCTTCGTGCCTTGCGGAGTGCGTTTGATGGACTTGCGAATTTCGCGGTTCCGTCTGCCGCCGAGACAACCCTATGAGAGTCAGTAGACAGCCTTCATGTTTAAGTTTTTAAGTAGTTATCTTTCCACCGATATCGCGATCGATCTCGGCACCGCCAACACGTTGATTTACGTGCGTGGCCGTGGCATCGTGCTGGACGAGCCGTCGGTCGTTGCGATCCGCCAAGAAGGCGGCCCGAACGGCAAACGTGTGATTCAAGACGTGGGCCTCGCCGCGAAACAGATGTTGGGCCGCACACCGGGCAACATCACCGCGATTCGTCCGATGAAAGACGGCGTGATCGCCGACTTCAACGTCACCGAACAAATGCTCAAGCAGTTCATCCGCAAGGTGCTTGACAGTAAGATGTTCAGTCCGAGCCCGCGCATCATTATTTGCGTGCCATGCGGGTCCACACAAGTCGAACGCCGCGCGATTCGCGAATCAGCGCTCGGAGCCGGAGCCTCGAAGGTGTTCTTGATCGAGGAGCCCATGGCAGCTGCGATCGGCGCTGACCTGCCAATTTCTGACGCAACGGGTTCCATGGTCGTGGATATCGGCGGTGGCACGACGGAAGTGGGCGTGATTTCGCTGGGCGGCATGGTGTACGCTGGTTCGGTGCGTGTCGGTGGCGATAAGTTCGACGAAGCGATCATTAATTACATCCGCCGCAACTACGGCATGTTGATTGGCGAGACCACGGCCGAAACCATCAAGAAAAAAATTGGCTCCGCGTTCCCCGGCAGCGAAGTGCGCGACATGGAAATCAAGGGTCGCAATCTGGCCGAAGGCATCCCACGCGCGTTCACCGTTTCGTCAAACGAAATACTTGAGGCGCTAACCGATCCACTTAACGCGATTGTGAGCGCCGTGAAGCAGGCGCTCGAACGGACGCCGCCGGAGTTGGGCTCCGACATTGCAGAAAAAGGCATGGTGCTCACGGGCGGTGGTGCGCTGCTGCGTGACCTTGATCGCCTGTTAATGGAAGAAACCGGTCTGCCCGTCGTGGTGGCCGAAGACCCGCTGACCTGCGTGGTTCGCGGCTGTGGCAAAGCGCTCGAAAACATCGATCGCCTCTCGTCGATTTTCACTACGGACTAGAGGTTTCCCACGTGATTTTCTTCCGCCTACGCGTCCGACGGATGAGCGTCGGCGGAAGTCGCATTGCACGTGTCAGGTTGTATGTTCGATAGAGTCACGTCGCTGCCTTCAGAGCCGCCGCGCTTTTTTAATCGCGGGCCGAGCCCGATCGCCAAACTCACTTTTTTCGGCGTGATTTCACTCGCGGTGATGTTCATTGACTCGCGATTCCAAACGCTCGAAAAAGTGCGTATGGCTATTGCGACGGTGGTCTATCCCGTGCAACAAGCCGCGCTGTTGCCTGCGCAGGCCGTGACTCGGGTGAGCGAGCTTTTCGAAACCCGCGCTGAGCTGCGCGAAGAGAACAAACGGCTCAAGGCCGATTTGCTGCAAGCCTCACAAGGGCAACAAGCGCAGATCGCCGCAAAGCAAGAGTCAGAACGACTCCTCAAGCTACTCCAAATGTCGCAGTCGGCGCCTACTCGGGCGCAGGCTGCGCGTGTGGTGTACATGGGCCGCGATGCGTTTTCGGAAAAAGCGTTCATCGACCGCTCCACTTCGCAGGTGTTTGAGCCGGGGTCGGCGGTCGTCGATGAGTTGGGCCTCTTGGGGCAACTGACGCGGGTCCATCCGCTGTTCGCCGAAGTGACGCTGCTTACAGAAAAGGACGTCACAATCCCGGTCAAACTCGAACGCACGGGCATGCGCGCGCTACTCTATGGACGCGGCCCCGGTAAACGCCCGGAACTGAAACAAGTCGCCAACACGCTTGACGTGAAAGAAGGCGACATCTTGATTACGTCCAACATCGACGGACTGTTCCCGCCAAATGTACGCGTCGCGAAAATCACGAGTGTGCAACGTGATCCGGAAAGCGGCTTTGCCCGCGTTGAGTGCACGCCGACGGCAAATGTCGCGGGCGCGGATGCCGTGCTTGTACTCGATAAGCCGCCTGCCTTGCCCCCTCGTCCCGTCACCGAGGTAGCGCCGGAAACCGTGGGGAAAAAGCGCAAATGAGTTTGTTCCGTCTGCCTGACTCGCCACTATTCAAGATTGCGAAACCAGAAGACATTCTGCTTGCGCCGAAGCCATGGTTTGTTGCTTTGACGCTCGCCCTGGCGTTCACGATTAACCTGCTGCCACTGTCCGGCTTTGCGCTGTCATTGCGCCCGGATTTCTTCGCGCTCGTGCTCCTGTATTGGGCGATTCACCAACCGCGCTGGATCGGGATTGGCGTGGCGTGGGCGTGCGGTCTTCTGACAGATGTGGTGGAAGCTAACCTGTTCGGGCAACATGCGTTGGCGTACGCGATCCTCGCGTTTGCTGCCGAGTACTTCCATCGTCGCGTACTACGGTTTCCTGTTTGGCAGCAGGCGCTACATGTGTTGGCTCTCTTGTTGATCGCCCAAGGCGTCGTCGTGGTGCTGCGGCTCATGAGCGGCGCGGCGCCGCCAGGCGCGGTGATCGTACTGGCGAGTATCAGCAGCGCCCTGATTTGGCCCGTGATTTCCGCTTTGCTGCAATGGCCGCAGCGCGTTCGTTCGTTGTTGGACTAGGCGGGCATGGCCTCCGAGTTACGCAACCACGACCAAGAACTTTTTTGGTACCGGCGACGGCTGGGATTAGCCGCTGTATTCGTCGTGCTCGGCTTCTTGCTGCTCCTGGGTCGCTTCGTTTACTTGCAGGTGTATCAGCACAAGCACTATGCGACGCTTGCCGAAGCCAACCGCATTGACACCCAGCCAGCCGTGCCCAATCGTGGCATCGTGACCGATCGCAATGGTGTCGTGCTCGCTTCAAACTATTCCGCATACACACTCGAACTCAACCCCAGAAAAATCGCCAATATCGAAGCGACCATTGATGAGATCGCCAAGATCGTAGACATCACCCCGCGTGATCGCCGTCGCTTCAAGCGCTTATTCGAAGAATTTCGCACCAACGACAGTCTGCCGCTCAAGTCGCGCTTGAGCGACGAGGAAGTTGCGCGAGTTGCCGCGAATCGCTTTCGTCTGCCCGGCGTGGAAATCAAAGCGCGCCTGTTTCGACAGTACCCGATGGGCGAGGTAGCCTCTCACGTCATCGGCTACATCGGACGGATCAACCAAGAAGAAAAGGCGCGGATCGACGGCGGCACCGACGCGGCAAACTACAAGGGCTCTGATTACATCGGCAAGCGCGGCATTGAAGTCGTGTATGAGCGCGAATTGCATGGCATTGCGGGTTCAACCGAGGTCGAGGTAGACGCGAGTCGGCGCGTGATCCGCGAAATTTCCAAGAAACCGTCTGTCGCGGGCAACAACCTGCAACTCTCACTTGATATTCGTCTGCAAAAAATCGCCGAAGACGCGTTCGGCGCAAAGCGCGGCGCTTTGGTGGCGATTGAGCCCTCGACCGGCGACGTGCTTGCCTTCGTCAGTAAGCCAGGCTACGACCCAAACCTGTTCGTGGACGGCATTGATCCGCAGAGCTGGGATGCGCTTCGGGACTCGCCTGACAAACCGATGCTCAATCGACCACTGCAAGGCGGTTATCCCCCCGGCTCAACATACAAGCCGTTCATGGCGCTAATGGCGCAGGAACTTGGTGCGCGGACCGCAAAACAGACGATTAGCGATCCGGGGTATTTCAGTCTTGGTCGCAAGACTTGGCGAGACGACAAGGCTGGCGGGCACGGCTTGGTTGATCTTGTGAAATCGATCGTCGTTTCTTGCGATACATACTATTACCAGCTTGCGGCGGAGCTCGATATCGACGATTGGGCGACGTTCATGAAGCAATTTGGCTTCGGCCAAAAGACCGGAATCGACATTGACGGCGAGTTACCGGGCATCCTGCCGACACGCGATTGGAAGGCCAAACGCTTCCCGAAAGACCCTAAGTTCTATATCGGCGATCAAGTCTCACTCGGCATCGGACAGGGGTTCAATACCTTCACACCCATGCAGATGGCGTTCGCGACTTCGGTGCTCGCCAATCGTGGCGTGGCTTTCAAACCGCACTTAGTGAAACGCATCGTCGATGCAAAGACCGGGGAAGCGAAGCTTACGCACCCAAGCCCGGCGTACACCGTCCCATTAAAACCGGAACATGTCGATGCAGTGCTCAAGGGTCTCGCGGGTGTCGTGACGGAGGGTACAGGACGTACCGCGTTTCTCAACGCGAAATACGTGAGCGGCGGCAAGACGGGCACCGCGCAAGTATTCAACCTGCACGGCGGTGATTACAAGTCTTCGCAAGTCGCCGAGCGGCTGCGCGATCACGCGTGGTACATCGCCATGGCGCCCCTCGATCAACCGAAAATCGCGCTCGTTGCATTCGTGGAAAACGGCGGGTTTGGTGCTGAGGCGGCCGCGCCGATTGCGCGAAAAGTCATGGACGCGTATTTCGATCCAGCCTTGTTGGCCAACGCGTTGAAACCAGCTAGGAACGCCGATGCTGAGGCGGCTGACGCGGCAGCGAAAGCGAAGCTCGCCACCGATGCTGCCGCCGCTGCGGATGTGAGGCGCGCACGATGATTCAGCAGCTTTGGGCGCGGCTCACCGATCGCCTTGACCCGTTCTTGTTCGCCATCGTGACGGCGATTGCCGCGCTGGGCCTGTTGGTGCTCTTTAGCGCCTCGTACGAGACATCAAGTCGCGTCCTGTCGCAGGCGCAAAAAGTCGTGGTCGCAGTCGCGATCATGATTTTCATCGCCAACTTGTCGCCGCAGTTCATCGCGCGCTTCGTAGTGCCGCTTTACATCATCGGCATCGTGTTGCTTCTGGGCGTCGCGGTGGGTGGCGAGGTGGTCAAGGGAGGGCGACGTTGGCTCAAGATTCCTGGCGTTGGCAATATTCAACCATCAGAAATCATGAAGATTGCGTTGCCGCTGATATTGGCTTGGTATTTCGAGAAGCATGAAGGCACGCTGAGTTGGCGTCACTACCTGGTGGCAGCGTTACTAGTGGTTGTTCCGTTCGGGCTCGTGTACCGCCAGCCCGACCTTGGCACAGCTCTTCTGATTGGCGCGTCGGGTTTCTTCGTTCTGTACCTCGCCGGTCTTGATTGGCGCTTCATTTTGGTCGGCACAATACTGGCGGCGATGGCCTTCGCTGCAGCTTGGCACTTTGATTGGCTACACGACTACCAAAAAGATCGTGTGCTTAACTTCATCAGCCCAGAGCTAGACGTTCAAGACGCGGGATGGCACACAATCCAAGCCGCCATCGCGATTGGCTCAGGCGGGCTGTTTGGCAAAGGCTGGCTTAACGGGACACAAACTCACCTCGAATTTTTGCCGGAGAAACACACCGACTTCATCTTCGCTGTGTATGGCGAAGAATTTGGGCTCCTCGGCGGGATCGTGTTGGTGGTTTTGTATTTGCTCTTCATAGGGCGCTGCTTTCTGATCGCAGCGAACGCCTCCACGCTATTCGGGCGGCTGATGGCGGGGTCGATGACGCTCATGTTCTTCACCTACGCTTTTGTCAATATGGGCATGGTGACCGGTATGCTGCCGGTGGTCGGTGTGCCACTGCCCTTCATGAGCTTCGGCGGAACCGCACTGATGACTTTATTCATCGCAGTGGGTATTCTCATGAGCGTGCAATCTCACCGAAAGCTGGTGAACTCTTGACGCCGACGAAGGCTGCGCATTTCGCGTGCACCGCACTACTAGCGGCGTTCATGGTCGGTTGCGCGAGCAAGTCGTCCACCACCTCACAGTCGGCCGCAACGCCATCGGGCGCCCGATCCGGCGCGTACTACAAGGACGATGGTCCAGCCGCCACGGTGCCGGCCGACTTAGATCGCATCCCGGATGCGACGCCGCGCCAAGAACCCTTGCACCGATTTGCCAATCGTCCTTACAACGTGTTTGGTATCGACTACGCGCCGATGACGACGTTGATGCCGCTGCGACAGCGCGGTATCGCGTCGTGGTACGGCAAGAAATTTCATGGCCAGAAGACCGCTATCGGCGAAACCTACGATATGTTCGCGATGACCGCCGCCC
>JAKPSO010000033.1 GCA_029571495.1 Pseudomonadota bacterium | reverse complement strand
GATATGTTGGCCAGCCAGGAGTTGAGGTAGAAGTGTTCGCTCAATACTCACCATGCGAGCAGCGAATGCATGGCTGTCTCCCACTCTCGACGCAGATTCAAATTCTTCGATGAGCTTTGCGATTTGGCCAGCGCCTTCGTGTTCGTTAGGTGTCATCTTTTCGGGGCTTTACAGTGATGCCTCACGACAATAGCATAGCGACCTGAAGGCCTATCCTTCGCGAATACCTAAGCTGAAGATCTTTTGGTGGCGCTTCCCTAATAAATCAATCAAGGACAAAAATGAATTCGCACTCACTCGACACTTCAATCACCGCAACAACAGCAGCTGAGGCCGATGTGGCACATTTCAAAAGTTGCGAGGTTCGTGATCTCACGTTACCTGAAATCGTCATGATTGGTGGTGGCGAAAACGCTGTTAATTTCTTGTAACTCGCCACTTTCTGCCGCCTCGCTATTTCGACCACCCTCGATTGAGGTTTGTGATGACACAGCATGACGCACTGATTGCTACTGTGGCGGCTGAGCGCCCTACTCGTCCGACACTTTCGGACAGCGCTGAGTCACGCTTTTTTGAAAGTTGCGTTGCTGCACAAGCGCTTTCGGAGGAGGAGCCTGCATTACAGCGCTTCAATCGACATGTCGCAACGCCAAACAGATACGTGTTGATTCACTCGGATGGTTGCGCTGAATATTGGCGCGACAGCGACGCAGTTGTTGTTGTGCTTGCTCGGATCGTTGAGCTTATTCGAACTCAAATCGCACCTCACGTAGCATTGACTTTCGAGGAAGCCGTGGCGTCAGGTCGCCTCAGCGATAGCTCGGGCGAGGTGGTGTTACTTGAAGTCCAAGGACCATATCTTTTTGCTCAGAAATTGGTTCGAAGCTTCTGCCCTAAGATGCACCTTCGAGCTACCCATTTCGACACCGATGATTTTTGGATACGCCGTTAAGCTACCCTGCAACGACTCATCGGTATCATTTCGCGCCTGACCAGTTGCCCTCGAGTAAGTTCACGAGATCGGTGAACTGTATTCCGTGAGTTCTCAGAAAGTTTCTCCGCGAAGCAACCATTTGAAAGGCTGCTTTCTCCCACTGGTGTCTCGCGCGGTCATCGCCCCACTTTCGTTTGATGTCAGTGAAGATCGCGCAGAACATGCCGGCCATTGGTGAGAGCCTAAAGGCGGATGAAAGAGCAATTGATTCCGGTATCGCCGGGATTATTTTATGACGTAGTTCGTAGCTGTACTGCTGCCACAACATGGCATCGAAAGCGCGATCAATGATTTTTTCGAAATCGAGAGCGGACTGTCGTTCGCGCGCCCAAGTCGTCGCTTGGGTGAATCCGAAGTCGGACTCATAGGCTAGTTCATATTCAGTTGGGCGTTTGGATAGCGGTGTTCCTAGGAAGCTCATGGCCAATGAAATTGGCAGGAACAGCGCTGAATTCCGACGCTGCAACTCGGTCAGTTCGACTACGTTGAAACCCTTCCCTTTCGCGTCTTCCTCGAGGTTCCTCGACGGCCCAAGACCGAGAGCTTTTGAGACGATCTGGTAGACGGGAACGCTTGGTGCCAGAGCTTCAATACCGTACCTAAGATCCATGTGAATTCGTGCGATCTCATCCCACATGATCGGATTTAGAAGAAGACGTCCCTGATGCGATTGCGCGCCTCGGTCGACGACTTCTCTGCCGATGATTTGAATTGTGTTTGCATCAAAGTTCTTTCGAGGTGATCTTTGAAGCAGCGTTCGAATGTTTGATGGCATCGACTCGTCGTCCGCGATCGCAGGACGGAAGATCATTGCGTAAGCTACGAGCAGGGCCGAGCTCGGCAATGAGGTCTGATCGCACCATAGTTCTACCCACCGACGTACGGTGCGGTCTGTCACTCCGGCCTTAGTCGCAGCTTCGTCCACGGAAAGGCCGCACAACAACCCACGAAGCACTTCGTGATGTTTTGTCTCCAACGCGATGGCCCAACGATTCCGCCGTGTGAAGTCGGAGCTGTGATTCTGATCGTGTGCATGTGGCATACCAACACTATAGCCAATTTGAGTTGCAAATGTCCGATTCCGGACATGACAACGGTATTGCATTTGATTAATAATTGACCGTGAGGTCGGCCCAACGCTAACCCAAAAGGGGTTTGCCTACTGAAGAAGCCCCGCAAGATTTGAAAGCTGCCTCAAGACCAGCGACCTTTTCCGCGCATCGAACGATCGAAATGAAACACGAATTTGCAGCGAACGAACGTTTGAAACGAAAAAGCTGCTTCGGACAAATCTGTTTCTTCAAAAGTCTCACGCCAAAACCTAATCATCGGGCTAGGCCAAGGATTAGCCGATTTTCGCCAATTAATTGGCACTAATATTTTCTAGATGAACCTCACCGAGCAACATTCATGACGAACACCCTCATTGGCCGGTATTTGAGCGTAGCGATTTTGATGGGCTTGGCAATGAGCGCATCCCATTCTCAGGATGCGACTCGTCAAGCGCCACAGATTGCGGGCATGGACTTTAATTTTTCCATCACTGGCGACGCGCGCACGAATGGGCCAACCGCCGTCTACTCCGACGGTTTAGGAACATATTTCCAATTACGTCGTGAGGTCACGCCGGCGATTTATCGCAACTCGCTTGACGATCCAGCGCTACCGACGAGCCGAGACGGGCTTCTTCTTCGCGCTGACGACACGGGTCCAACGTTCTTACTGGTGTGGCCAGATGCGCAGGTACGAATTGCAAAACTTGGTGCCCCAGTAACGTCAACTGTTTCGATCCCGTCCAAAACTTCTCCTGACACGCAGCCAACTGTGATTGTTGCGGTCCCAAAGTCGCCGACAGCCATCACACCGCGTGAACCTCTGTCTGCGACCGACCAAGGCGTGGATCAATTGGGTCAATTGGAAGGTCAGCAACATCCTCTAAACAAATCGCAGGCCGTGACGGAGCCTGACACGGCTGTTAGTTCGTTGGTCAGTGTTGAGATTTCGCCAAAGCCTCTTCTGCAATCTACCACTGAAATCAAGTGGGTACGGTTCAGTGTGGCAACCGATCAATCCCTGAGCTCCGCTCTCAAGACCGTTTTGAAGGAGAGCGCATGGAGCGATCTCGTCTGGGACGTTGCTGACGACTTTGTGGTGCAGCACGGGTACACCGTAGTCGGGATCGACATTCCCGATCTGTTCGGGAAGATTCTCAAACCGTATGGTCTTGACGCTCGCTTTCACCGCGGCAACCATCTTGTTCACATTTTTGTTAGAGGAACCCAGCGATGAAATCGCCAATTTACCTTCTGATTGTGCTCGCGCTCGCGCTCGCGGGCGGCATTGGTGGTTGCGCAACTACGACATCTCAAAATGCATCGCGCGTTAACGAGACTCTGAAAGCTGTAGCAGAGGCCAACAAACATGAGACTCGCGTTGAAATCGTGGACGAGCCTTTCATTCGAGCAGCTCGAATCCCATACCGCGCACCAAACACCGCACAAATGGACATGGTCGCAGATGCACTGGGTCTCAGCACAGCGTTGGACGTTGCTGCCTCACGTGGAGCAATCAGTATTGCCTATGCGGATGATGTCGATCGCGCACGCAAGGTTTCAGTGGGTCTTCGCGACGTGACGCCGGAAGCAGCCATACGAGATATCGCGTTTGGCGCAGGATACGTCGCCATTTTTGAAACTCCGACAAAAGTGATCATCGGTGCACGCGCGTCCATGACCTTCAAGTTGCCAACGCGTGTTCTCGATGCGTTACAGGCTCGCTACGACGTCGCCAACAATCCCGATGCTGGTGGAAGTGGCAATGGAAGTAGCTCAGGCGGAGGTGCTGGCAACAACCAGAACTCGCAAAGCGGTTCGGCCGGGTCGGTTCAGGGCATCCAACAAACGCGGGCAAATGCGAATATCCGTGGCGTCGTTAACTCTGGGTACGAGGGGGTTGTTTCCTACTTGCGCGCGGCGATTGGTGATGGCGCGTCCATTTCAGTGCTACCCGCATCAGGAATGCTAACGGTTCGTGGCGACGGCATCCAGCTCCGCCGAGCAAAGCAAATACTTGATCGACTCTCGAAGAACGCAACTGCTCAGGTTGACGTGCGGCTCGCTGTTGTTGAAGTAGGGCTCACTGCGGAGAATCAATTCGGTGTTGACTGGACCAAAGTCATTCCGATGGGCCGACTACTCCCTAATGGTTCTGCCGGCGTTTCAGTCAACACAGCACGAATTACGGATCCGGCGCTTTCTGCAAGTGTTGCGAGCGACTCGATCGCGAGTGTGATCCAAGCCCTTGCGCAGCGTTCTGCTGTGCGCGTTGTGAAACAGCCACAAGTGCGAGCAATGAACAACGCTATGGCGATCTTACGGACCGGGACACAGGAGCCAATCCTTGCGTCCCTTAAGAGTGACGTCAGTGGGACAAGTGGCACAGTGACAACCACAGCGACATTCCAATACGTCCAGGACGGTGAGTCCCTTGCAGTGATCCCAAACATCATTGATGCTGACACGGTTGAGCTAACGATCATTCCAACGTTCGCGAACATTTCCGCCTTCCGTGAATTTACTGTCGGCACGACAATCGCTCGCTTGCCCGCAACTCCGTTAACTGAGGGCCAAATCAATCTGGTTTCGGGCAACAACCAGACGCTCATTATCGGCGGCACACGCGTAGAAAGTACATCGAAAGATGTCCG
>JAKPSO010000350.1 GCA_029571495.1 Pseudomonadota bacterium | reverse complement strand
GTCACGACGCCGGGGTTGCTGGTGCTAACTTTGAGCGCGAAGCCACCCGCCGCGCCGCCACCACCACCACCGCCGCCGCCACCGCCGCTTGCGGCAACCGTGTTGAACGTCGCTGTGACGTTGTTCGCGCCGTTAATGCTGACCGTGCAAGCTGCCGTGCCGGTGCACGCGCCAGACCAACCTGCGAACGTGCTGCCGCTGTTGGCTTTCGCGGTCAACGTCACTGCCGTGCCCGCAGCGTAGGGCGATGTGCACTTGTTACCGCATGCGATACGTTTGTCGGCAGAGTCAATGTTGCCGCCGCCGGTGCCGGCCTTGGTGACGGTGATGAAGTCGCCTTGAACGTTCACGGCTGCCATTTGCGCGCTGATGAAGTCACCGACCTCGCCTGCACTCGGTGCCTTGCAGAGCAGATCGGCGCAGAGCGCTTCGTGCGTGACCGGGTCATACGTGCCGGTGTAGTCGTACATCTCATAACGACGGACGACAGCGCGTGTGGTTGGGGCTAGCGTGCTCCCGCCTTGGTGACGACCACGATTGCGGCGACCATTGCCACCGGCCACTGGATCCGCTTGAATGAGCTGCCAATCGGTTTCGATCTGCGTCGCATCCATCGGAACCACGAGCGGGTTGGTCGTGATGAGTTCATCGAGCGTAACTATGCGTGGCATTTGGCGAACGAAGACTTTCATCCACTGCGCGTTGCCGTAGAGCTCAGGAGCTTCCGGTGGTTCTGGTGCCTCGACGACGTCGACAACAACCGGTTCGGCGTTGGCAACCGCTGCGGGCTGCACGTAGTAGTACGGCACCGGCACGGCCATCGGTGGGTCATGCGGAACGTAATTCGCAGGGTTAGCGGGATCACGGACCAACCAACGCGAGGTGACTTTACTCGTCGCGGCGCTCACGCCAAAGTGTTCACAGCCAGCGTCACCCACACCGTAACAAGTGCCCGCGAAGTTGGTGCCAGGCGCATGCGGCACGGTGCGAACGGACGAGCAGTCAGAGCTCTTCCAGGTCACGCGCGTTCCGCTCACGGCGCCGTTCGTGTACGCGGAGAGCGTGGCTTGCCCGTAGCGTGTCCATGAATACGAGTAGATCGTCGGATCGTACGGCACGCCTTCGAGTTCCATCTCAAATCCGCAAGCGTCTTGTCCGGTGTTGTTGACGACGTCGAAGTTACCTACGGAACCGTAGATAGTGGCGGTTTGTGCGTGCACGCCCAGCGTGAGCGACGAAAGCGCGATTGCCGCAGCAAAGGCGAGCGCCTTGCGCGGCGAGAGCGCGGTTGAAGAATGGGAGGCCTCAGCGAGGCGCGGGAACGGATCTGTCCATTGCATGATGTTTCGATGCCCTTCGTGTGGTGATGTGGTGCTCAAACGAGCGCATCACACGTAGGGCAATTGACATCACCGCAACTTCGAGGCGCTCATCACGTCACCCGAAAAGCACCCTCGCCCGCCATCGCGGAACGTGGACACTTTTCGTAGTGCCGCACCTCACAGAGCACCAAAAAATTTGAAAAGTACATTGGCATATTGAATTATTTTCGAGAGTTCGTTCACCCGTTGCGCAACGGCGTCACATAATGCAGCTGCCGAAAATGGCTGTTGTCCGTGAGGAGTCGTATATGAACCACCGCTTTGCCCTCGTATCGATCTCGCGTATGGCTTTGCGTGCGGTGGCGTGTTTGGCCCTGATGTCGTTACCCGCCAGTCCCGTCGCGGCGGCTCTGATCCCGTATCAAATTTCGCTCAGTGGGGCCAACGAATCGCCGGTGAATTCATCGCTCGGTGTTGGATCGGGGACAGTAACCATCGACACGACCTTGAATACGATGACGATTGTCATGTCCTTTTCGGGGCTGTCTGGGAACACAACGGCCGCGCACATTCACTGCTGCACCGTAACCGCTGGCACGGGGACAGCGGGGGTCGCAACGATGACGCCTTCATTCACTGGATTTCCGCTTGGCGTGAAGTCGAGCAGCTTTTCCGCGACATACGACTTGACTGTTGCTTCGTCGTATAACGCCGCGTACATCACCGCAAACGGCGGCACTACGGGCAGCGCTTACACCGCGCTGTCCGCAGGCATCGCAGCAGGGAAGGCGTATTTCAACATCCATACCTCCGTATTCGGCGGCGGTGAAATTCGAGCTTTCCTACTGCCGTTCCCGTCATTGGACGTGGACAACAGTGTCACGGTGACGCGGTATAACGCGTTCACCGACGGCTTGTTGATACTGCGCTACATGCAAGGGCTGACCGGTCCCGCGCTCATTGCGGGCACGACGCTCGCCGCGCCCGCCACGCGAATCACGAGCGGTGACATCAAGTCGTATTTGGACGGGATGCGTACTTCGCTCGACGTCGACGGCGACACGTTGGTTGATCCGGCGACGGATGGCATTTTGATCTTGCGCTACCTGCTGGGATTGCGCGGCACTGCGTTGATTCAAGGCGCGGTAACGCCAGGAGCGCCACGTAGCACAGCAACAGATATTGAAGCCTACCTTGCGACGCTAACGCCACCGTAACGACCGTCACTTCCCAGCGCGAATCCGCTTCACAAATTCATCGGCCAGTTCATTGGGTACGGGAATGGTGAGGTGGTATTGCTCAATGCGCCACTGGCCGTCGACCTTACGCAACACACCAGTGCCGCGGCATCGGCCAAGGTTTTTGTTATCGAGTAGCTCGTCGAAGGACGCGTGCGCGCCGTCTGCGGAGACGTTGATATTGCGCTCAACCTTCGTGTAGGTCCAACCGCGACCTTTGTCGAAGTGCGGCTTGGCGTAGGCCTTGAACTGTGCGACGCTCCAGCGCTCGGTGGCGTCGGTTCCCAGAAAAACTCCGTCCGGCGTGAATGAGGCGAAGTAGCTGTCGAATTCGGCCTTCGCTGCGGCGGCGTGGAAGCGGTCAAGGAGTGCGCTCGCTGCGTCTTCCTGCGGACCGGCGTGCGCGGCGGTGCTGACGATCGCAACGAGTGCGAGTGTGTGCGCGAGAAATCTAGCAAAGTGTTTCATCGGTGAATTCGTCCTATTGGTTGTTCGAAGCGCGCCGCGAGACGCGAGCGGCTGCATGTGACGCAGCACCGTGCCTCACAACACACCGCGAGTCATTTTGAGCAAGCGATCGACGATCTTTTCGCCGTCGGCGCGCAGTCCATTGTGTTCGTACTCGTTGGTGATCCAGAGCTTCATATTCGGCACGATCTGGGCGGTCGCTTCTGAGAATTCGCATGGCACGTACATGTCGTCGTAGTAGACCGCCGCGGCGACGGGCACGGTGTTCTTGCGCAAGCGCCCAACGTCGTAGAGCATCGGCCAATCGGATTTCGTGGCGAGCAGATTCGCGGCATCTTTGAGGGGCTGCAGCTGTGGGTAGGTGTCAAGCATCCATGGGTAGACCATCTCGCCCGTAAACAAGCACGGCGCTGGCGCGGCGGCGTTGAGATCGAACGCCGGGTACTGCGCGAGCAAGCGCTCGGCGGACCAGTTGCTTGCGTTGTTCTGCGTGTAGCAGGCCTCTTGCAGGAGTGTGTAAATCGGGTTGCTGTCGAAGGCTTGGTGCGCTTCGAGCGCGGACAAGAAATTCCAATTCACTTCGCGACCGCTCGGCGTCGTGACGAACGCGTCTTCGATCAAATAGTGCAGCGTCTCGAAACCGTCACTCATGCCCAGCGCCATGCCGAGCTGCAAGAAGCGCTGAGCCGTGCAGCGGCCGCCCGCGGGCATCGCGATGTTGTTGTTCGTGAGGTACTCGACGATGTCGCGCACGCGCGCAACGTCAACGGGGTAGCGCGTGTAGTAGCGCTCGTTCTTTGTGATCACACGTGGGTAGGTCGCGCGATAGACGTCATCTGCGGTCGCCGTTAGCGAGGGAATGCCGCCGGTGATGAGCACTTCTTTCAACGCTTCCGGAGCCGCCGATAGATAGCGCAACGCGCAG
The DNA here is from genome assembly GCA_029571495.1 of Pseudomonadota bacterium. Taxonomy (GTDB): domain Bacteria; phylum Pseudomonadota; class Gammaproteobacteria; order Burkholderiales; family Casimicrobiaceae; genus Casimicrobium. The sequence goes on along the minus strand of JAKPSO010000350.1, from coordinate 671 downwards.
AAACCGCCGAAGCTCTGCCCGAGGATGCTCCATTGTTTGTCACCAATGAGCTGTTTGCGAATTGCCTCGGCATCGCGCACGATGTTGTCGGCGCGGAAATGCTGAATGTAGTCAGCTTGCGCTTGCGGCGTGGGGAAGTGGCGCATGGTCTGCGCCGTGATCGGCGACGACAACCCGGTGCCGCGTTGATCAAGCAACAAGACCCGAAAGTCCTGCAGCGCGCGCTTTATCCAACCGCTCGCCCCGCCGGGCCGCACTGCACCGAAGCCCGGCCCACCTTGAAAGAAGACGAGATACGGCATGTCGGCGTCTTCCTTGCCAGGCGCCACAACCTCGCGCGCAAAGACAGTGAGCTTTGGGTGGGCGTTCGGATTGGCATAGTCGAGAGGAAGCTGGAAACGATGCTCGGTCAGCACGAGGCCGGGGATGGATTGGGTTTGCGTGGTCATAGCGTGCATAGCGTGTAAAGCGTGTAAAGCGTTGAATCTTTCATGAGGATAGCGAAACGGCGCGGTCTTGCGAGCGGCGTGCCACATAAATTTACCCGGATGAAATTGACAACTCTTTTTTATCCGGGTAATATTCAACCCGTCAATCAAATCTCGCACGTAGCTCTGCAATGCAAAATCCTCCACTACCGCCCCAATACATGGCCTTTCTCGATGGCAAGC
>JAKPSO010000030.1 GCA_029571495.1 Pseudomonadota bacterium | reverse complement strand
GTTTTCTGGCGCTCGTACTCATAGCTGAATCAACCGATTCACGAACGCGCGGGCTTTTTCGGAGAGACCGGATTTGATGGGCAAGTCGGGTGTGATCTCCACAGGTTTTCGAGGTGACAGGTACGCGTTCGTAGGCTTGTATCCCAAGTCGGTGAGCATTGACTGTCGGCCTCGCGATTGAGCGAGCTGCGACACCTTCGACTGTGGATCGTCGTAATCTCCGAAATGTCTCGCATGTGCTGGACAGGCTAAGACACACGCCGGTTGCCGCTCTTCTTGCGGCAGTTGTTCGTCATAGATTCGGTCGACACAAAGCGTGCACTTTTTCATCACGCCTTTGTTTTCGTCTAGTTCACGCGCGCCGTAAGGGCACGCCCACGCGCAGTAATTGCAGCCCATGCAACGACTCGGATCGACGAGCACGATGCCATCTTCCGCACGCTTGTAGGTCGCACCAGTTGGGCACACGGTTACGCAATGCGCTTCTTCGCAGTGCATGCAGCTCATCGGGACGTTCACCGTTTTCGAGAGCGGCTCGTGCTTGCCAGTCTCCGACGCCGAGCCGCAACGATGCGGCGAGTACGTCGGGTCGCCTTCGATCTCAAAATGGCGGATACGGTTGTACCAAGTACCTGTTGGCGCTTTGCCCCATGCGTCGTAGTCCGGTGCGCCGCCCATGAGGGACTCGCCGTTCCATTCCTTGCACGCGACCGCGCAGGCGTGGCAGCCGACGCAGGTGTCTAAGTCGATCGCTAAGCCGAGCTTCATGGCTTGGCTCCAAATTCAATCTTCGGCCACACACCCGCTTCGCTAGCCTTGCGAATCCGAACCCGCAAGTCGTACCACGCGGCTTGCCCCGTGATCGGGTCGCTGTTGGAGAAGCGCTCGCCGGTGGCTGCGCGAGTGCTCTCGGAAATTAGGTGATTGAGCAGAAAACCGACCGTGGCCTCAGACGCATCTTTCGCGAGCCCCCACGCTTCGCTCATCTTGCCAATGGCGTTCCATGTCCAGACCGTATTGGCTTCGACGCCGTCCATCGTTTTCATCTGACAACGGATGCGCCCGTGCGCTGACTCGACCCACACCCAGTCGAGGTCGTTCAAACCCAGTTCGCGCGCTTTGCTCGTCGCCACGTACAAATAATTTTGCGAAATGATCTGCCGCAGCCACGCGTTTTGCGAATCCCAGGAGTGATACATCATCATTGGGCGCTGCGTGAGGGCGTGCAGCGGGTAGTCGTCACCCGCAGCGGCGACATCGTGTGAATCAGTCGAATACCAACTTGGCAGCGGATCGAAATACTCTACGAGCCGTGCTTTATCGATGCTGCGTGTCGGCTTTGGTCCAGCGTACAGGCCTTGTCCAGCGAGGCGAAATTTTTGCAACGGCTCGGAGTAGAGCTGCGCGATGGTTGGTTCGGGCTTTGGGATGAACGCTGCGTCTGCAGCGGCCTGTAGGTAGTCGCGGTTGACGCCGCGCATCCAGCGTTGGTTTTCGGGCCAATGATGCGCGAAGAAACTCTCGGCTTTGATGTAGTCCTGCCACTGGTTTGGATTGGGTTCGCCGCGCAACGATTTCTCACCGGTCTTGCCGCGAAAACCACCCAGAAAACCAATGCCCGGCGCCCGCTCGTAGTTCACGATGAAATCGGTGTAACCCGAGAATTTTCGTTCGCCCGCCGGGTTCACGAACGCAGGAAATTTGAGTCTTGTTGCGAGTTCAACGAGCACGTCCTGCCATGGCCGTACGTCGCGATCAAGCGGCAAAATCGGGTGACGAATGGCGTCAGCCGCCGCGTCGGGTTCGCTGATGGGACGATCGAGAAAACTAATCGCGTCGTAACGCTCCAAGTATGTCGTATCTGGAAGCACT
>JAKPSO010000009.1 GCA_029571495.1 Pseudomonadota bacterium | reverse complement strand
CGGCTGACCCGTAGTCGGAATGGCACGCAGGGTCCACGTCGTGTCAGATACGCCCCGTTCGTAGAGCCCAATGAAATTATTGCCGTTGCCATTCGACGCCACGGCATAAAACTTCCCGTTCAGGTAGCGCACTCGGTGCGGGCCTTGAATGCTTGACGGATAGTGCGTCCAATTGATGCCGTCAGCGCTCGACAACGTGCCCCCGTTTTGGCTCACCGCTACGAACCCTTCCGGGCCACCGGCAATCGAGTGAACGCTAAACGTCGGCGTGGGGCCACCGGGCGCGGTGAACGTGCTTGGCACGACCGCCTCCGTCCAGTTGACGAGATCACTACCATAGAACAGTCGATTTACGCCTACGGCTGTCTTCCCGACGTGTACGTATCGCGCGCCCGCAGTTCCATAGGCGAGTCCTCGAATGCCGAATGGGCGATCAAACCGGTACGTCCAGTTGACGCCGTCGGGGCTGCTCATGATGGCACCATCCACGGATCGAGTGAGCGTCAAAAATTGGGTGCCATCCCAAAACAGAGACACATCCGTATCGCCGCTTACCGCCCGCCCCGACGTGGCTTCGCCGTATGTAAGCTGATCCGAACTCACCCATACATTGGCCTGAGAAACTGCGGAAAACAACATCGCGCCAGCGCCAGTGAGCGCTACAAACCATCGATTCAAAATGTTCCCCGGTAAGACTGTGAGGCGGAAATGGCTCCAATGCGTTGGTCGGAAACGGCTCACGCCCGGCAAACGCGAATACAGAAACCAACGAAGCGGTTGCGCCAACCAAATCACCGTTGCCACTTCAAGTTCCTACGTAACTTCATAAGCAAGAACGAGCGGCAAAACGGCTCATTTATTTTTACGTTGGCGATATACGGCTTGCCGCTGTAATAGCTTTTCCGCGCTATCGACCAGCTAGCGGTCGTTTATCCGTCGTTTTTGATGAAGTTGATTTGGTCAAAAAAACGGCTGTAATTGCCGATTCGCAGTCGTTTGATAGAAAAAGGTGAACGTTCAAAGCATTCGTCGGCACCGCAAACGTGCCAACGTACGGTGGTGGGTCGCTTTACACGGGCCTGAAAGAAACCGTTCGGAGGAATTTCTCTGCGTCTGCAGCGAATCTTCTGGGCGCCAACACTTGACGCGCTCGGCCATCATTCAACCTTGCAACAGCGAGCCTGCACGGTGAAACTGACGCTGGCGTTCGAAGCGCCACCTACCAAGTAACAGACACTCCATCCGTTTCCGGAGCGACCGTTAACGTATTGAAACAAGCTGAATGTATTTGTGCCGCCACCTACGGGTCCACCGCCAGTGACAACGTAGCCGCTTGGGCAAGCCGAAATAGCACAGCCCTGCGTACCGCCAGTTACGGTCGCAACATCGCTCGGCCCGTTGACGCAGCTTAAAGCGGGCGGTGGAACCCACTGGAGCCCGCCGACGGCAACTGTCCCGGTCGCGGAGAGTAAGTATCCCGCCTGCGACGTATCTCCATCCAGCAGCTTCGGTAGGCTGACGGAACCGTTTGCGATATGAAATTCGCCGACCGCACCACCCGCGATCCTAGAGGACGTGACGGCGTTGGCTGCGAGTTGCGAGGTTCCAACGCCGCCCGGCGCAATGCCGATGGTGCCAACAGTTGTGATGGTGCCGCCGGTCAGACCGGTGCCCGCGGTGACGCTCGTCACGGTGCCCCCCGTCGTGCCACAACCCGACAGCAAAAACGAATTGACAGCAGCAGGTGTGTTCCGCGAGCCGTTTCCGAGCGCAAGTCCATCAGTCAAGGCGCTGCCGGTCAATCCTGCGATCTTTCGACTGATGATCGTGGCGTCAACCGCGTCAAAGCTGCCGTTGCCGTTGACATCAAGGCCGCAGCTCGGACACGTGATCGTTGCCTCGACGGACGGCGCATCCGTGGCGGCGAAGTCTGTCCCCGCGACCAAGACGCTGCCCCGCAAGCCCAAAGCGTAGCGCGTCAGCACCAGGCCTTCGCGCGTAAGCGATGAATTGCCGTCGTCGAACGGACAGACCTGAGCTACCGCGTCGGACGCGCCAAGAGAAAGCGTGAGCGCCAACGAGGCGGCCGCGACCGCCCACATGCTCGGGTTCCGGGAATAAACCCGTCTCATCAAATTGTTTCGCATGACGACCCCTTGTTACGTACTCGCACACCGAGAAAAACGTAACGCACCCACAAAGTGCGCCAACACTCATCGAATCGATCACGCCAAAAGCAAACGCTGACGCCAACGACCCAGTCGCTCGGAAACTGCAGTTCTGCCTGTTAACCGGGGCGATCCGCATCGCGATGAACGGACCACACGTTAGCCACTTCCACCCTGTAGGTCAACCGCAGAGCCTTCGTGCTCTCCGCATCGAATTCGACCCGCATCAACGCGCCGCGCCCGGCACAGCGGAAGCCTTGAATCGACTGTTAAGACGCTCGCAAGCGTCGCTGCGAAGCATCAAACGCTGCGGCAACAGCTTTTCAGCCATCGCGACCGGCTGGTGGTCGTTTGCGCGTCAATTTCTCTGATATTGACTTACTGAAAAATCAGGCTGCAATGACCGATGCGCAGTCGATTGACCATAAAAGGTGAACTCCGGATTCATCTCACGGCGTCGCCGATTCGGCTTCGCCGCCATCGCCCCCGCGCACTCCGCATGCGTCGGCACCGCAAGCGTTCCTACGTACGGCGCTACGCCGCAGTAGATTCGCCTAGGCGCCTTCTAAGTGGTAGCCGTGAGCGGCACTTCATCTGTCAGTTGACTTCGCGTCGCCTTGTGCCACGATCCGCTTCCGCTTCAACCAAATCGCAGTTAGCAAGACGCTCCATACTTGCATGGCTGCGGCCATGTAAACGAAACCTTTCCCGGCGGCGTCAAAATCAAAGAAAGAAAGTGACATGCCGACGATGAGCAGCACTGAAGGTGCGACGTGCACAACCAGCTGATATTTCATGCCTCACCTCTAACACAATTATTCAAGTGCGTTTAGCAAGTGTCTGGACGTAAACGCCGCCCCATCAATGCTTCTCACTCCGAGCAATCGCCAACAAACGATTGAGCTCGGCAGAGTGATGGATCGTGTTGGACTTGTGCCATCGTCCGATCAAGTACATGAAGCCTGCGACGAGCAAACCGAACAGCGCGACAGAGGCGTAGATCGAGAGCTCTAGGCTTGTCATGAGCGTGTAGAAGCCGCCGAGCGCGAGGATCGCGGCTTGTTCGTTGAAATTCTGCACGGCGATCGAGCGCCCAGCGCCCATGAGCATGTGGCCGCGATGTTGCAACAGCGCGTTCATCGGCACGACAAGATAACCGCCAATCGCACCGAGGAAAATCAAGAACGGCACCGCAATCCAGAGCTTCGTGATGAAGATCATCATCGCGACCGCGACGCCCATGCCGATGCCCAATGGAATTACGTTTGTCGCACGGTCGAGCGAGGCGCGCATTGACGCGTACACCGCGCCCGCCGCCGTGCCGATGCCGACGACGCCGACGAGTGTTGTCGCTTCGGTCACGCTGTACGACATCGCTGCGGCAGCCCACGCGATCACGATGACTTTTAAGTTGCCCGCCGCGCCCCAAAAGAGCGTCGTCGTGGCAAGCGAAATTTGCCCGAGTTTGTCTTTCCACAGCCGCGTGTTGCAATGCCAAAAGTCCGGCAGCAAATGCGTCGCCGTCGGGATCGGCTGCATCGCCACACCCGTGTGCGGAATGCGCAAGTTGAACGCCGCTGCGATGACGTACACCGCGATCATGCAAGCGATCGCGGCTTCGGGCGCGGTGGCGATGTCGAAGTCGATCAACGGGAAGTCCAGATCAAGCAGCCAGTCGCCGACCTTCGGGCCGACCAGCACACCGCCCAGCACGTTGCCCATGATGATCGAGAGAATCGTGAGTCCCTCAATCCAACCGTTAGCTTTGACAAGTTGCGACGGCGGCAAAAGCTCCGTGAGGATGCCGTACTTCGCGGGCGAGTACGCGGCAGCGCCAAGCCCCACGACCGAGTATGCGATCAACGGATGTGAGCCGAACAGCAACATCAGGCAACCGACGACCTTGATCGAGTTCGACATGAACATCACGCGCCCCTTCGGGAAGCGATCAGCGAACGCACCGACAAACGGCGCCAATACGACGTAGAAAAAGGCGAACAACGGCACTAGCGCCGCGCCCTGCCAAGAGGGCGCGCCGTCGTATCGAAGCAACTGGTAAGCCGCGACAAAGAGCGCGTTGTCGGCGAGCGAGCTGAAAAACTGCGCCGCCATGATTGTGTAAAACCCGCGCTGCATGCGCATCCGTCTCCTGTCTTTTGGTCGCGCTTTTTAGCGACGAATAGATGGTGTGCGGCCCCTCATCCAGCACTCGTTTGGCTTGCATCAACTGACCGATACAACCCCTACGCCAACCTCGTCGCGGAGAGTAGCATAGGCTCGTCAATGTTCCTGTAAGCACCCACTCTCATGCCGCGCCCTATCGTTGCCCAAATTGACCGTTCCGCACTCACGCATAACCTTGACGTCGTGCAACAACTTACGCACGGCGCGCGCACGTGGGCCGTGATCAAAGCCGACGCATACGGCCACGGCATTCACGCCGCGATGCAGGCGTTTTCACATGCAGATGGTCTCGCGCTGATCGAGATTGAAAATGCGATTCGGTTACGCGACCTTGGCTGGAAGAAGCCGATTCTGCTGCTCGAAGGCTGCTATTCGTCGCTCGACTGGCATGCCGCGGCGGAGCATCGCTTGAGCTGCGTGATTCACTGCGACGAACAATTGAGCGAATTTGAAGCGATGCCGCTTTCGCGCAAAGTCGACGTTTTTCTGAAATTCAACACCGGCATGAACCGCCTCGGTTTTCGCATCGACCGAGCGCGCGACATTGTCACGCGACTCACGCTGCACGCGGGCACCGGCGACATCACGCTGATGACGCACTTCGCGCGCGCAGACGAACGCGACGGGCATCTTGAAGCGCTAAAGCTGTTCAACGAAGGGACGGCGGGCTTGCCGTTCGCCCGTTCGGTTGCGAACTCCGCAGCGTGCTTCGACTTCGACCGCGTCGCCTCGGACGCGCCGACGGGCGCTGGCAACGACAGCGTACGGCCGGGCATCATGCTCTACGGCGCGACGCCCTTCACACACGCGACCAAGAGCGCGGCTTCACTGAAGCTGCAACCGGCGATGACGCTCCTCACAGAGATCATCGGCGTGCAGTCGCTCAAGGCGGGCGACGCAGTGGGCTATGGCGGCACCTATGTCGCCACAAAAAACGAACGCATCGCAGTGGTCGCGGCGGGCTACGCCGACGGCTATCCACGCCACGCGCCGACCGGCACGCCGGTGCTCGTGGCCGGGAGCCGCACGCGACTCGTCGGGCGTGTGTCAATGGACAAGATCACCGTGGACATCACCGACATCCCTCTCGCTCGCGTCGGCACGCTCGTAGAGCTGTGGGGGGCGCAGCTGGCCGTTGATGAGGTTGCCAATGCCGCTGGAACCATCGGATACGAACTTCTCACGGCCGTGGGCTCACGCGTGCCGCGACGGATTGTTTGATCCATGTCAGGCGCATAAGCCTCAGAACTTCCTGATTTGTCAACGCCCGCTACAATCATCGCGTTTAAACGGCGCACTGTGGCTGGCGGTGTTTTGCTGTAAGTCTGACTACCCAGCTTAGTCAACACGTCACCCCGGCGCAGCCGGACTTCACACTGAGGATCAAATACACATGAACAAAATTTACGCTCTGCTCGCAGCTTTCCTGCTCGCCGGCTCCGCATTCGCTGCGGTCAACATCAATACCGCAACCAAAGCCGAACTCGAAGCGCTGCCGGACATTGGCCCAGCACGCGCACAAGCAATCATCGACTACCGCACCAAGAACGGCGCATTCAAGTCGACCGAAGACCTGAAAAAAGTCGACGGCGTGGGCGACAAGAACTTTGTCGACATGAAAGACAAGATTTCTACGTCTGGCCCAACCAAGATCGATTGGAAAAAAGACGCGCCTAAGGCTGCCGATGCTAAGCCTGCTGCTCCTGCCGCTGCTGCTGGTGCAAAAGAAGCGCCTAAAGCTGACGCTGGCAAAGCCGCAGCTCCTGCTGCTGCCGCCGCTGCGCCTGCTGCACCGAAAGCTGCTGATGCGAAGCCCGCCGCTGCCGCTCCTGCTGCAAAAGCTGACGCCGCAAAACCTGCTGCGGCCGCTGCTGCGCCAGCCGCTGCTAAAGCGGGCGACAAGCCGATGAGCAAAGAAGAAAAAGCTGCTGCTGACAAAGCAAAGAAAGAAGCCGACAAGAAAGCTAAGGCCGAAGAGAAAGCCAAGAAAGCTGCTGAGAAAAAAGCCAAAGCTGACGAAGCCAAAGCTAAGAAAGAAGCCGACGCTAAAGCTAAGAAAGAAGCTGAAGCCAAGAAAAAGGCTGATGCTGCAAAAGCCAAAGAAGCTCCAGCCAAGGCCGCTCCAGCTAAAGCTGACGCACCGAAAGCTGACGCCAAGAAAGAAGAGCCGAAGAAGTAATTCTTTAGCCTCGCAACAAAACCCCGCTACGGCGGGGTTTTTTGTTTGTGCCGCATAATCAAAGCCACTCTCGTTTCATCGCCACGCCAATGCCTTACCCCACCATCGACACCACCATCGGCAACACGCCGCTCGTTCGCCTACAGCGCTTGCCGAAACTCTTTGGCGTGCCTGAAAGCACAGTCATCCTCGGCAAACTTGAGGGCAACAATCCCGCTGGAAGCGTGAAAGACCGTCCGGCGTATTCGATGATCGTGGAAGCCGAGAAACGCGGCACGATCAAGCCCGGCGACACCTTAATTGAAGCTACGTCGGGCAACACTGGCATCGCACTCGCGATGGTCGCGGCGATGCGCGGCTATCGGATGGTGCTCATCATGCCGGAGAACCAGTCGGTCGAGCGGCGGCAGGCGATGAAAGCGTACGGCGCGGAACTGGTACTCGTGTCCAAGGAAAAAGGCATTGAAGGCGCGCGCGACTTGGCAGTGGAAATGGAACGACAAGGCAAAGGTCGTGTGTTGGATCAGTTCGCCAACCCCGACAACCCGCTGGCGCACTACGTCGGCACCGGGCCGGAAATTTGGCGACAAACTAACGGCAAGATTACGCATTTCGTGAGCGCCATGGGCACCACGGGCACCATCACCGGCATCTCGAATTTCTTGAAAGAGCAAAACGAAAATATCGTGATCGTCGGAGCGCAGCCAACGGACGGGTCGAGCATCGCTGGCATCCGCAAATGGCCCGAGGCATATCGACCCGCCATCTTCAAGAAGGCGCGCGTTGATCGCGTCGAAGAAGTCTCGCAAGACGACGCCGAAGTAATGGCGCGACGCATGGCTGTTGAAGAAGGAATTTTTTGCGGGATCAGCGCGGCGGGCGCACTAGCGATCACGCTGCGGCTCGCGAAGAATGTCGAGAACGCTACGTTCGTGTTTATCGTGTGCGATCGCGGTGATCGCTATTTGTCGACCGGTGTGTTTCCGGGTTAACCACCCCTCCGCCGCTTTGCGGCACCTCCCCTACGCCGTACGGGAGGCTTGAGGCGCGTCGTCTCCCCTGCGAAGTAGGGGAGATGTCGGCGCAGCCGACAGAGGGGTCGCCTCGCCGCTCCTACAATGTCAGCATGCTGCCCACCCTAGTCTTCGACATTGAATCGATCCCCGACGTTGCGGGGATTCGCCGATTGCACGATCTGCCCGCCGCGCTCTCCGACGACGAGGTCGCGAAATGGGCTTTCGCGCAGCAGCGCCTGAAGAACGGCACCGAGTTTTTGCCGCATCACTTGCAGCGTGTGTGCGCCATTTCTTGCGTGTTCCGCGAGGGCGCTGACAAACTGGCCGTATGGACACTAGGCGAAGAAGACGATGACGAAGCGACCATCGTTCAGAAGTTTTTTGAATTGATCGAACGCCGCACGCCGCAGCTCGTGAGCTGGAATGGTGGCGGTTTTGATCTACCGGTGTTGATGCAACGCGGCCTCATTCTGGGCGTGAACGCGTCGCGCTTTTTGGAGACCGGTGCAAATGATCGCGCGTTCAATTTCGATCACTACCTCAACCGGTACAAAGAGCGCCATCTCGACCTGATGGACTTTTTGGCGATGTACCAAGCGCGCGCCAATGCGCCGCTCGATACGATGGCGAAGCTCGCGGGTTTTCCCGGCAAACTCGGCATGGACGGAAGCCAAGTGTGGCCTGCGTTTCAGCGCGGCGAGATCGCGGAGATCCGTGCCTATTGCGAGACCGACGTCGCGAACACCTACCTTCTGTTCTTGCGTTTCCTGGCGATGCGCGGCGACCTCGTGCCTTCCGAATACGCCGCCGAGATCGCGCTGCTTCGCGAAAAACTCGGCGCGAGCGACGCTACGCACTGGAAGGAATATCTCGCGGCGTGGTCGTCAACGTGACGTCACGAACGAGTGATTGGCTCACGCCCGCCGCGCGCATGCCGTGGCCCGTGGCTGCGCCGTTTCGTATGCGGCCGAATTTAGAAAAGCTGGACGCTGACGCTCCCGCGTTGCTGGTGCGCGATGAGCTCGCGGACGTATATCAACGCGAGCGCAAACACGTACTGACGACACATCCTGAGCGCGCGATGGTGGGCAACGCGAATGCAGCTACCCTCGATGCAATCCATAGCCTCGCGACGTCAAGCCCATCTGTGGGAGCGGCGGAAGCCGCGAAAAATGGTCGTTCGCGGCTTCCGCCGCTCCCACAAGGCGAACGGTATGGCGCGCTGGTGGCGAGCGCTTTGCAAGAAGACTTCGTCATCCTCAAGCACGAAGGTGACTCGCTGCGCACCGAATATCTCTCGGTGTGCTTCCCTTCGCGTTGGGACCCGCGCGACAAGTTGGGGCTCGACTTCGCGGCCATCCATGCGCCCGTGGCCGACAGTGAGCAACTGCGCGCTGCGGGTCCGAACTTGATGACACTCGCCTTCATGAAACAGCCGATGCTGCGTCACGTCTGGCTCATCAGTCCGAGCCCAAGCCTCGATCAACACCCGGACAAAAACGAAGCTTGGTGGAGCGAACTGCTCGCCGATGTGTCGCCTCTGTTGCCGCGCTTGTACTTCCGCGTCGAGCGCCAAACGACACTACCGCTGCCGCAGTTTCAACGCGCCGTGTTTTTCATTCGTATGATGATGTGCCCGCTGCTTGATGTGCTGTCCGTTGGTACCGGGCGCGCCGCAGAACTCGCCGCGACGCTACGTTCGATGACACCTGCCATCGTCGCGTATCGCGGTATGACCGACGCGTTGCCGCGGCTGCTTGCGGAACTAGACTCGACGTCAAGATGAGCGATTTCTCTCCTCACCGCGCGCGGAAGCGCTTCGGCCAAAACTTCTTGGTCGATCAAAACATCATCAACGGCATCATCGACGCCATCGATCCGATAGCGGGTCAACACATCGTCGAGATCGGGCCGGGCCAAGCTGCACTAACACGCAAGCTTATTCACGCCGTGGGCAGCATCGACGCCATCGAAATTGACCGCGATTTGGTCGCGCGGCTCACGCACGAATTCCCCGTCGAAAAGCTCCGTGTCCATCAAGCCGATGCGATGGAGTTCGACTTTTCGACACTGCCGTCGCCGCTGCGCGTCGTCGGCAATTTGCCGTACAACATCTCGACGCCGATCTTGTTTCGCCTCTGCGAATACGAAGATCGCATCAGCGACATGACGTTCATGCTGCAAAAAGAAGTGGTTGACCGCATGGCCGCAGCCGCAGGCGACGACGCGCGTGGGCGGCTGTCGGTCATGCTGCAATACCGCTTCAAAATCGAGAAGCGTTTCGACGTGCCGCCCACGGCGTTCAAGCCCGTGCCCGCCGTCGATTCGTCCATTGTGCGGCTCACGCCACTGGGCGACCAAAGGCTGCGCCCGAAAGACGAAACGCTCTTCGCACGCATCGTCAACGAAGCGTTTAGCCAGCGCCGCAAAATGCTTCGCAAGAGCTTAGCCGCATGGGTCTCGCCGGACGGATGGGAAGCCATTGGCGTCGCGCCGACAGCGCGGGCGGAGGAGTTGACCTGTGAGGCCTTTGTGGCAATTAGTGATTGGGCGCTAGCGCGCCGCGCGTGAGCCATCCCACCCGTCGTAGCCTTGAGAAGCGAAGCGCGTCAAGGCATTTGTCCATCGAACCCGGCAAAGCAATGCGCCAATGGCGGATACACGAATCCCGGACGCGCTTCGCTCGAAGGGCAACATCGGTCAACGATGCGAAACGCCGTAGCCTCGATGTAGCGAAGCGGAATCGAGGGTTCGTAACGCAACGGTTCCTCGATTTCGCTGTGCTACATCGAGGCTACGGGCTACTCGCTAAGGCGGGAATTCTCGAAAATCTGTTGACCGGATTTGTCGGCGAGATCAGACAACTCGCTCAGAAATTCTGTCCAAGCAAAATCATGATTTCCGAAAGTGCCCATCAATTGG
>JAKPSO010000002.1 GCA_029571495.1 Pseudomonadota bacterium | reverse complement strand
CGGCGACGATCATCAGCGGCGCGTCTTTCTCAATCGCACGCAAATTCGTGTAGGGGTGAAAGTGGTTGGCAACGTCTTTTTTTGCCAATGCGCCAATGACGGCGGTCGAAGCGGTGGGTGCATTCATGGGGCTTAGCGATTCAAGGTCAGGAGTTCGCCATTATCGGCGATTGCTACGGTGTGCGCCGCGCCTCGTTGTAGGCGACTGGCTAAGCGATTTTTTGAATCGTTTCGCTATCGCTAGCGCGCTCAACGGCCGCAGCGTCTGCTTCCCTCGCAGTGCTCGCTTTCTTATTTGCGGCTTTCGCTTCATAGAGCGCGACGTCAGCCCGCGCCAACAGATCGTCGTACGATGCGTCTTGGGCAGTCATTGTCGCGACACCGGCGCTACACCCCGTGTTGGTGAACCCTGCGTGTAGTAACGCTTGGCCTATGGCGTCGGCGACTTGGTCACGCAGACCCTCGCTGTCGGCTTTCGTGACGTCCGGCAATAGCGCGACAAATTCGTCACCGCCCCAGCGCGCAACTGCAACGCCCTCGGGCAGGGTCGCCGTGATCGCGCGCACGACAACCTTCAACGCAGCGTCGCCACGCGCATGACCGAACGAATCGTTGATCCACTTGAGGTTGTCCATATCAAACATCAAAAGGCTCAACGGCTGCACGTTGCGGCGCGCGGCCGCGAACGTTGCGGCCGCCTTGACCTCAATCGCGGAGCGTGACAACGCGCCAGTCAAGCCGTCGTGATCAGCGCGACGGCGGAAGCGTCTTGCGCGCACTACCTGCCAAAACGCGAGCATCGCGGCGATAATGGTCGCCAGAACGGCGACAACAACGGTGAGTCGTTGATTCAACAGCCTCTGCTCCACCGCCTCCGCGCGCACCTCATGTAGCCGCGCGTCCTGCGCGAGCTTCGTCTCACGCAGTTCGCGTTCGGAGAGTCGGTGCAAATCAGCCTGTGCGGCGAGTACCTTCAAGTTCGATTCCCGCGCTCGTTCGATGCGCAGGGCCGCCGCTTTGCGCATTACGTCCAACGCCTCGGCGGTGCGCCCTTCGGACGCCAATACGTCGGATTCGGCGGCAGCGACGTAAGCATGCATCGGATGCTCACCAAACTCCGTCAGTTGCTTCTTCGCTTGTGTGAGTTTTGCGCGCGCCTCCGCTTTGCGCCCCTCGTGCGCCAACACCGACGCGGCGAACAAGTCGTACTGTGTTCGCGTGAGCGGATCGTCAATCTTGTCGCGCAGCGGCGTCATGCGATCAAGCGCGCGACGAGCATCTGCAAAGGCGCCCATCTCCAACGCCAACTCCGCGCGCTCGATAGCGGAGATAAATTGCTCCCACACGTTCCCCGCCGCCACGGCCCGTTGATAGCAGGAATCAAGGAGCCCTGCGGCGCGCGCTTTATTGCCCTGGCTGCGTAAAGTGCGCGCGAGCGAATGTTGCGCGAACCCGATGAACTCGCTGTTGATCCCGCGCTCTGCTCGGGCGACCAGACTTTTCGCGCTCGAGAGTGCGGCGTCGGCGTCCCCAATCATGCGCAGCATTTCCGCCTGTGCATACAAAACGCTGAACACATGAGAAGACAGCGGATCCGGCTCGAACGCTACAAGACGGACCGCTTCGTTGGATAGGCGTGTCGCCAAGGCGAACTCATTGATGTCCGGCAGCAACATCGCATACGCCGCGAGCTCGCGAGCGAGGTCGGCGGGCCGTCCAACGACACGAAGCTTCGCAATCGCGCCTTCGATGCGGCGACGCGACTCAGGCGAACGCACCATCGCAAACTGCATTTCGCCTGCTAGTGCGTCTAGAGAGGCGGCGCGTACATCGTCGCCAATCGTTCGCGCCAATGTCAACATGCGCTCGACGGACGGGATCACCGTGTCGGATGCGCCGTCAGAGTAGCGCATTTGCGCGAAGGCCAGAAACACGTCGATGATAAGCGTCGGCGGATCGCTAGCGTCCAGTCGCATCAATGTTGAGACGAGCGTTTGGCGCAACGCGGGGTCGCCTCGGTCTTCCATTTGCCGCAGGCGTCGCACGTCGTCCGGTGTGACGCGCTCTGAGGTTTGGCCCTTAGCCGTGACGTTTGCTGCACTCGCATCTAGCACGGACGCGGATACCGTCATAACGAGCATCACCAACACACCTCGCGCAACGCCTAACGCGCCCGCGAACGTCACCCGTTCTCTGGGTCGACACAGAAAATGCGCGGAGTGTGAAATGGTTAGCCCTTCGTTTTTATGGAGCGCGCTTGAACGACGAGCTTGTTATGCGCATCAAGAAACGCCGCCGCCACGACCTTGCCCTCATTGGTGATGCCCCACCCGGCCGCGCCGCCGAGCACTTTACCGAGAACGATGCCGCCGACGCCAATGTCTGTGGCGCGCGCCGCGCCCGTCGCCGCCGCGACTTGCTCGGTAGTTTGATTGTCCGTCAAGAGGAGCACGACTTGTACTTCTTTGATTTTCAC
>JAKPSO010000963.1 GCA_029571495.1 Pseudomonadota bacterium | reverse complement strand
GAATCGATCATCACGTCTTCCATCACTTCCGCGACCGATGGCTTGATCTCGTTCACAAAGACCGTGAGCACGAAGAACGCCGCGAGGCCGAGGATGGCGAAGACGGCGAAAAGGAGGCGGATGCCTAGATGCATGTGAAGTATCCGCTGCCAGCGATTGGTGGAACAGGAGTGCACTCCTCCCCCGCTTGCCGGGGGGTGAGATGGGGGTTTCGCAACGCGCGCGTTGCGCCCACCGAACGGCTCCGGCCTACCAGCCGGAGCGCGCCCTGCAAGGGGCTGGGAGGGGGTACCGCGTTGCAACTTCGAGCCAACTTCATACCCCACCCTAGACCTCCCCGGCAAGCGGGGAGGGAACAAGCGTTATTCCGCACAGGTATGTGGACGCGCATTTACACGCTCACGCTATAGCCAAGCCCGCGATGCGTCTCAATCGGATCGAGATCGGGGCGTAGGGCTTTGAGTTTGGCGCGCAGCGTTTTGATGTGCGTGTCGACCGTGCGGTCGCCGCTTTCTGCATCGCTTCCCCACGCCGCGTCGAGCAACATATCGCGGGAGCAAATGCGGCGCGGGCGTTCAAGCAAGGTCTTCAGCAGCAAATACTCGCGACGCGTGAGGCTCAACGCCTCGCCGCCGAGCGTGATGCGCTGCGCTGCGGCGTCGAGAACGAAAAGCGGTGCGCGCGTGGTTGTTGAAGTCGGCGCAGCAGACGCGCGCCGTAGCACCGTTCGCACGCGCAAACTCACCTCGCGCGGACTAAACGGTTTCACGACGTAATCATCCGCGCCGAGTTCGAGCCCGACCACACGGTCGATCTCTTCGCTGCGCGCCGTCAGCATGATGATCGGGATGTTCCCGCGCTCCGGCATTGCGCGAATTTCGCGACACAAATCAAAGCCCGTCCCGTCGGGCAAGCCCACGTCCAGCACAACCAACGCCGGCGCAACAGGCGAGGATGAGCTCAGCTCACGTCGCGCATCCGCAAGCAGCCGCACGTGCACCGGTGTGAAGCCATCGGTACGCAGCGCGTAAGAAAGCGTTTCCGCGATCGCGTCTTCGTCTTCGACGATAAGTATGCGTGGCGAAGTCGTGGCGGGTTGCAATTGTGTGCGGCGGTGAAACAAGGAAGGTGCACAGCATAAACCGTTAGTCGCGACGCCGCATGGGACTCAGGGAATCAAAACACCATTACCGCAGCTTCACCGCTTTTCTCGACATAACGCATGCGCACTTGCACGTTGACGCGATCACCTTTTTTGAGTTTGACGTTGACCTCGGCGTTGCGCTCGTGGCCGCCGTCGTCGTCGTGCGCCAGTACCTCCGTTGCCGCGCCCTTTTTCGCCGGCTTCTTCGTTACGGCCAACACGGTGTCCGCCGTGCCAAAGGTTCGAAATGTGTAGCTTCGTGTCGACGGCGCGACGAATTGAAAATCAGCCTGCTGGTGCGCTTTCAAGTTGAGCGCATGTGACTGGAACAAGCTGATTTTTGCGGCGCTGCCACTCGGCAGCGGCGGATAAAACGTGCGCACCCATTTCTTATCGCGCGCGGAGAGCCCGCCCTTGGGCGTGAGGCCTTTCTTGTACTTTGCGGGCTTCAAGATCAAGCCCGGTTCAAACTCGTAATGCATCACTGAGTTCGGGTCCCACGCGGAACCCTGCACGCTGTCGGGTGTAATCTTTTCAATGATGTTGTGAAACGTCGTTTCGTGCGTCCAGTTGTTGGGCGGCGCTGCGAGCGACGCGTAGACCGCGGGTTCGTCCCAGACGATGCCGCCCTTTGGGTTTTGGTGCTCATGCGGAAAACCAATGGCATGGCCGATTTCGTGCAACGCAGTGGTGTGTCCGTACGGTGTCGTAAGGTCCCAGCCGAAATTCATTGTTGGCTCGTTCGTATGAATGCTCAGGTTATCGGTGCCGATGTACGAGGCGGAGCCATCCGCCGGGTCAAACGCGATGCGAATTTGCGCATTCGCGACGGAACTCACCTCTGTGAAGTTCAACCCGATGCCGAGCGCTTTCCATTCGGCAAACGCGGCACGAACGGCATCCTTCTGCGCCTCCGGTGCGGTGAGCTTGGCGGGAGACTTGAAGAATGCGTAAGTCAGCGTGCTGCCGTTCATCCATTTGCTGGCGTTGACCAGCAGCAGTCTCGCGCGTTTGTCGCTGATGCCCGGCGGCATGGGTTTCGGCGCGGATTTGCGCATGTTGCAGTAGCGCAATGTCACGCGAGTG
The DNA here is from genome assembly GCA_029571495.1 of Pseudomonadota bacterium. Classification (GTDB taxonomy): domain Bacteria; phylum Pseudomonadota; class Gammaproteobacteria; order Burkholderiales; family Casimicrobiaceae; genus Casimicrobium. Next base: position 311 of record JAKPSO010000963.1, on the reverse strand, counting down.
CCGAGGTAGGCACCGTCGTTTGCATCGGCTTTAATGGATTTTTCTTTGCTGGCTGCCATAGATGTCTCCTTGCGCTCGAGCGCTCAACGGTGGCTTGAAAAGGGTTTAGAGAATCGTCTGCGCGCGCCGAAATTCGGGGCACACTAGTTGCGGTGTTTGCGGACCACTGGCCACCGCCTTGACGCGACGCGACGTCGCTTGGATTAAAGCCTCGAAGGTCAGTGCTGCCGAGCTCGTCGCACCTTTTTTCGAGCGCATGCCGCGCGATGACTTCGCGACGTCGCGTCCGAGATTGAGCGATTCGCACAAGG
>JAKPSO010000056.1 GCA_029571495.1 Pseudomonadota bacterium | reverse complement strand
ATCGCGCCGCGTGGTGTCAGGAGCGGATACTCCGCAAACCCCGCAGGCGGCGACTCAAAAAAAGCACGGCTCGCCATGGTTAGCGCGCGCACTTGTGGCGTGCCGTAGCTCTCCATGAAGAGCGCAGCGGAGCGCCCGGTCGAGTGGTAGCCTGGCTGTGATTCGCGCTCCAGGAGCACCACAGTTGCGTGTGGCGCTAACCAATAGCCAGTCGACGCGCCAGCAATGCCCGCGCCGACAATGACGAAGTCCGCTCGCACGGTCATGCCGAACGCGATTTAAGAGTCAGCGAACGTTCGCCCACTTGAAGAACATGTAATTGTCGGCGCGCTGCGCGATCTCGACGTTCGAGCGCATGCCCCACGACAATGATTGTTGGTGCAACGGAATGTGGCCGATGTCGTCACGATGCACCAACAACGCTTCGCGCATCAAGGCCGTGCGTTTCGGGAGATCCGTTTCCACTTGAATCGCGGCTGTCAGCGCGTCGATCTTCGGGTTGCTGTACGCGCCCATGTTCCACGAGCCTTGACCCGACGCGCCCGGAGTCGCCATCAAGTAAAAGAGCGCGTTGTGCGCGTCGTATCCCGCAGGCGACCAGCCGACCATGAAGAAGCTCGTCTCGCGCTTCAACACGCGTCCAAAATACGTCGCCTTTGGTTCTGCGTCAACGCGCACTTTCACGCCAACGCGCGCCAAATATCCGGCCGTCGCCACGCACACTTCCGAATCGTTCACGTAACGATCGTTCGGGCAATTGAGCGTCACTTCAAAACCATCGGGGTAGCCCGCTTCGGCGAGCAAGCGCTTCGCCGCGACGGGGTCATACGGCAGACGTTTGTCGATGTCTGCCGAGTAGCCGTTCATACCCTCGGCGACCATGATCGCAGCGGGGTACGCCGCCTTGCGCATCACTTTCTCGATGATCGTGTTGGTGTCAATCGCTTGCAAGAACGCCTGACGAACGCGTTTGTCTTTGAAGGGGTTCTTGCCTTTCACGTTCGAGTTCAGCAACTCGTCGCGCTTCTGATCAAACCCGAAGAACACGATGCGTGATTCTTTGCCCTGCGCGACGCGCAGCGCGGGGTTGGCTTGGATGCGCGGCACGTCTTGCAACGGCAGCGGATCGATCAAATCGATCTCGTTCGAGATCAACGCGGCGACGCGCGTGGCGTCGTTCGCGATGGGATGGAACACGACTTCGGTTACGTTGCCTTCAACCGGACCCCAGTAATTTGGGTTACGCGAGAGGAAAGTGCGTACGCCCGGTTGCCGCTCGCGCAGGCGATACGGCCCCGTGCCGTTGGCTTTCGTTGTCGCGGTGTTTTCAACGCCCTTGCGGCGATCCACGGGCCGTTCGGCCGCGTTGGCCTCGGCCCATGATTTGCTCATGATGTAGGTCATCGTGAGCAAGTTTGGCAGGATCGGATTCGGTCCGTTGGTCTCAACGTCCACGGTGAAATCGTCGACCTTGCGAATGTCCTTCACGGACGCGAGATTGCCCTTCATGTCCGAGCCTTCGCCACGCGCGCGCTGCAACGAGAACACCACATCGTCGGCGGTGAACGGTCGATCATCGTGAAACTTCACACCCTTGCGCAGCTCGAAACGCCACACAGTGGGCGACACCAACGACCACTTCGTCGCGAGCCCCGGAATCGGCTTCAGCAATTTGTCGTTCGTGACCAGCGGCTCAAAAATATTGCCGAGAAACGCGAGCTGCACAGCCTCCGCGAGCGAATGCGGGTCCATCGACAATGCGTCGCCTTGGTTCGCCACGCGCAAGGTCGCAGCGCTCGCGGTGCCGAACATCGCAAACGCGACCGCGGCGAGCAGCGGGCGCGCGAAAGCGCCCAAACTGCGTCTAAGTTTCGGTGCGCCGAGCGCCAGTGTCGTGTACGTCATTCGTCGTTCCCCATGTCCGGTAAGTGGTGTGTGAGTACAGCTCAGAGCACCATTATGCGGCAGGGTAGGACGTGTTGTTTATTCTCTTTTCAAATACCGTTACCACCGACGCGATGCGCGGCGTTCGCGATCAGCGTTAGCCTTTACCGCCGGGCAACTTGATCGGCGGCAGTCCGCTCTTGGTCGTCGTTGCGCCCGTGCTTGGCACTTTGTCGGCCTTTGGTTTTTTCTTTTCTTTGTTGCCGCGAATTTGACCTTTGGCCATGATGCTGTCCTTTGCGCATGTCGCCTTGTGGGCCGCGCGTTCGTTGAGGGGGCTTACTGCTTTTAGCACCTTGAGCAATGTGCAGCGCCGGCACGTCGCGCGTTACCCCGATAATTGAGCCAATCTTTCGTTTGGTTTGTCTCTGTGCCGTCTCCGCTCACCGCGCTTCAAGTCCTCAACACTACGTTCGGTTACCCGTCGTTTCGCGGTCCACAGGCCGACATCATCGCGCATGTCGAAGCAGGCCATGATGCGCTGGTGCTGATGCCCACGGGCGGTGGTAAATCGCTGTGCTATCAAATCCCCGCGTTAACTCGCAACGGTGTCGGCATCGTCATCTCGCCGCTCATCGCGCTCATGCAAGATCAAGTCGATGCGCTACACG
>JAKPSO010000946.1 GCA_029571495.1 Pseudomonadota bacterium | reverse complement strand
ACTTTACGTCGGGGACGGCAATGTCAGCCAATCGCGCCTTTAAGGCGCTTCGCCCGGACAAAAGCCAAAGAACGACGGAGAACGGCAGCCACCAACGCTGCCGCCAAGCTGCAAAAAAGCACTCCCACAACGTATCTGTCTTGCACAGCGTACCGTCCAAATCAACGACTAAGGGCAGCGGCGCGGTCGCGGCGCTTTCATGTCCCGATGAGGAATCAGCGTTCATTTATCGAATGGTATCTGCGCGCGGTTCCCGACGTGCGATGGCGTCGCTCGCCTATACACGCACGGCCACCACGCGATTTTTTCCGGCGAGCTTCGCGCGACGTAGCGCTGCATCGGCGCGCTTTATTAAGTATGGCAACGTCTCAAGGGCTTTGCTCTGCGCACATGCGACGCCCATGCTGACGGTGACCGGGATCGCGCGGCCTTCATGGCGCACTGGTTCGGCCCCGATGCCCTCCAACACGCGCCCCGCAATCGTCGCGGCAATTCTTGGTCCCACGCCAGGACAGAGCAGCAAGAACTCATCACCACCAAATCGCCCAAGCAAGTCGTTGGTGCGCAACGATTGGCGCAGCCGCTCGACGATTCCGCCGAGCACCGCGTCGCCCGCCAAGTGGCCGAAGTTGTGATTGATAGACCCGAAGTCATCGATGTCGAGCATCAACAGCGACACCGGCTGCGCGCCGCGACTAGCAACGCGCTGCACTGCAGTTTCAAATGCGGCGCGATTGAGCGCGCCCGTCAAGGGATCGCGTGCAACCTGCCGCGCGATACGCTGCGCCTCAGCCTGCGTCTCGATGAGACGAAGCGTCAGCTCGTTCACCGCTGCGGATTCGCGGCGACCGCGCGCCTCATTGCGTTCGACTTCTTCGACGAACTGCGTCGCGATGCGTTGACTTTCGAGTTCAACACGTTTGCCGTCCTCACGCGCCGCGACGTATTCTGCGAGCGCTGCAAATGCCGCTTCCGGCTGCTTAGCTGCGCGCTCGATTTGCACGCGAGTGAGCGCGAGTTCCTCGCGCAAATCATGCAGCGACGGCGTTTTGGCATGCGCGGCTGCGTCCAACAGGCGCGCTCTCGCGCCCGCGTAGTCGCCGCGCGCTGCCAACCAGTTGGCAGAATCGTTCAGCACGCGCAAGTACACAGGTAGATTTTTTCGTTTCTTGAGCGGCCCCAACGCGGCTTCGGCGTCCGCGACAGCGGCGTCCAGATCGCCTCGAGAAGCGGCAATCTCGGCACGCGTATGCAAAAGGTATGGCAGCAAATCCTTGTTGTTGGCCGTGCGCGCGAGTTCGAGCGCCATCGCGATGCGAGTTTCTGCTTGATCAAGGTCACCCATCTGCCGATGTTGACGGGCGATGTTGTTCATAGCGCCAGCTTGGATGGACGGCAATGCGCTCTTTTCAGCGAGTGCATATGCCAGCTCAAAAGTCGATAGCGCGAGGTCGTGCAGTTCAAGTCGTGCATAGAGCGGCCCAAGCCCTTGTAGCAGCTTCGCTTGATCCTCGATCAATTGCTCTTGCTCGGCGATATTGATTGCCTCGCGAAACGCTCGAATCGCGAGGTGCGAATTGCGCAAGAACGAATGAATGTTGCCAGTGATGGCAAGCAGCGGAATCTTCTCCGCGAGCTTGTGATTGCGCGTCGCCAATTCAATGCCGCGCCGAGCGAGTTGCAAGCCCTCAAGCCAGCGACCGGCAGCCTGTGACCCAGACGCACAAATCCGCAACAGATAAATCGTTTCGTCGACGGAAAGCTCCGCCTGATAATCGTTGAGCAACGCCTCGCCGCGCTCCAGCAAGGCAACGCTCTGCACCTGCGGCGCACTGCGCAAATCGGCAAGTTCAGCGTCGATGTGTTGACGACGGGTACGAGGTCTTTCAGCCATAGGCGAGAGTGTACGTGCTCACGCCAGTCAGATGCGGCCCAAATAGCCAGCATAAACAAAAAGCACCCGAAGGTGCTTTTGTGTTTTCGTTGGCTGGTTTACGCAACGCGTGGTTCGACAAGCTCACCACGAACGCAACGGCAACACTCCAACGAGCGAGTATCCGGGATGCAGTGCGAGGCGGAGGCGCGCGACGTGTACGTTTTGTGTACACGAGCGCGACTCCAACGACGCAATGCGCCCGGAGACGAAGCTCGTTACATGCCCATGCCGCCCATGTCGCCCATTCCACCCATGCCGCCGCCAGGCATACCTGCCGGTGCGTCATCTTTCGGGGCTTCAGCAACCATGGCTTCGGTGGTCAGCAGCAGACCGGCAACCGATGCTGCGTTTTGCAGTGCGGTGCGCGTGACTTTGGTCGGATCGAGAATTCCGAGTTCGATCATGTCGCCGTAGGTGTCGTTCGCGGCGTTGAAACCGTAGTTGCCTTTGCCAGCGAGAACAGCGTTCACGACAACGCTCGGTTCGCCACCGGCGTTAGCCACGATTTCACGCAACGGCGCTTCGATGGCTTTGAGCACGAGCTTGATGCCCGACTCTTGGTCGTGATTGTCGCCTTTGATCGTGCCAGCGGCTTGACGTGCACGCAGGAGCGCTACGCCGCCGCCCGCCACAACGCCTTCTTCAACGGCTGCGCGCGTTGCGTGCAGCGCGTCTTCAACGCGGGCTTTCTTCTCTTTCATTTCGACTTCGGTTGCAGCGCCGACTTTGATCAGTGCAACACCGCCGGCCAATTTGGCGACGCGCTCTTGCAGTTTTTCTTTGTCATAGTCGCTGGTCGCTTCTTCGATCTGTTTGCGAATTTGTGCAACGCGGCCTTTGATCGTGTCTTCGTTACCTGCACCGTCGATGATCGTGGTGTTTTCTTTTGCCACTTCGATCTTCTTGGCTTGGCCGAGGTCAGCCAGCGTGACGCCTTCGAGCTTGAGGCCGACTTCGTCGCTGATGACCGTGCCGCCGGTGAGGATGGCGATGTCTTCGAGCATGGCTTTGCGACGATCGCCGAAGCCTGGGGCTTTAACGGCCACCGTTTTGAGGATGCCGCGGATGTTGTTCACAACCAACGTGGCAAGCGCTTCGCCATCAACTTCTTCGGCAACGATCAGCAGCGGACGGCCAGCTTTGGCAACTTGCTCAAGCGTTGGCAACAGATCGCGAATGTTCGAGATCTTTTTGTCGTGCAGCAGGATGTACGGGTTGTCCATCAACGCCAGTTGTTTGTCTGGGTTGTTGATGAAGTAGGGGCTGATGTAGCCGCGGTCGAACTGCATGCCTTCGACGACGTCGAGTTCGTTTTCGAGGGACTTGCCGTCCTCAACGGTGATCACGCCTTCTTTGCCAACTTTTTCCATCGCG
>JAKPSO010000939.1 GCA_029571495.1 Pseudomonadota bacterium | reverse complement strand
TCGAAGGCGCCGCTAAACGTGTCGACAAACAACGCGACACAGGGCTCGCCTCGATTGTGTGCAGCCAAAAATTCAAGCACCGACGGATCGACCGGCAGCTTGCTCCATGCCGTATCTGCGCGCCACTCGGGCAATGAGCGTTTGGCGGAAATGCCGAAGAGTTTCTCGCCCAGCTTCGCGAGCAGCCACGAGCGATTCCGGAGGTTAAAGAGCTTCGGATGTTTCGCGGCGAAATTGGCCGTCGTCGGGAGTCGCGCGATCAAGTTGTCGCGAATCGAGAAGCCGCGCTTTTTGTTGTAATGATGCAGATGCTCAATCTTCATCTTCGCCATGTCCACGCCCGTCGGACATTCGCGCTTGCAGCCTTTGCAACTCACGCAGAGTTCCATCGCCTCGTGCACTTCGTCACTCGCGATACCGTCGGCGCCGAGTTGACCGGAGACGGCCATGCGCAATGTGTTGGCGCGACCGCGAGTGCTTGCGGATTCGTCGCGCGTGACGCGATAGCTCGGGCACATGGTGCCGGCGTCGAACTTGCGGCAATGACCGTTGTTGTTGCACATCTCGACGGCCTTCGCGAAGCCTTGTGCACCGTCGCCACCACTACCGGGCGCGGTGGTTTCCTCCGTGACAGGATTGTTTTGAACGTTCCACGCTTTCCAGTCGAGCGCGGTGGCGATGGGGATCGTTTTGTAATCCGGCTTGAAACGGAAGAGCGACACGTCGTCCATCTTCGGTGGGTCGATCATCTTGCCGGGGTTGAACAAATTGTTCGGATCAAAAGCTTGCTTGATTTCGCGGAAAGCGCCGCTAATCGCGGGGCCGAATTGCCACGAAATCCACTCACCGCGACAGAGCCCGTCGCCGTGTTCGCCGCTGTACGCCCCCTTGAATTTGCGTACGAGTGCGCTCGCTTCTTCGGCAATCGCGCGCATCTTCGTCGCGCCATCGCGTCGCATGTCGAGGATCGGACGAACGTGAAGCGTGCCAACGCTCGCGTGCGCGTACCAAGTGCCACGCGTGCCGTGGCGCGCGAAGACTTCAGTGAGATTCGCCGTGTACTCGGCCAAGTGTTCGAGCGGCACCGCGCAGTCCTCGATGAAGCTTACGGGCTTGCCGTCGCCTTTGAGGCTCATCATGATGTTGAGGCCCGCTTTGCGCACTTCCCACAGACTTTTTTGCGGCGCGTCGTCGGTCATCTGCACGACGGCGTCCGGTAAGCCGAGGCTCGCAATCAGGTCAACCAGATCCTTGAGTTTTCGCGTCAAGAGCGCCTTGTCGTCGCCCGAAAATTCGACGAGCAAGATGGCGTCCGGTTTGCCGACGAGCGCTGTGCGCACTGTCGGCGCGAACGCGGGATTGGCGAGCGAGAGTTCGATCATCGTGCGGTCGACCAGTTCGACCGCGGTCGGGCCGAGCTTCACGATGTGCTGTGCTGAGTCCATCGCTTGGTGAAACGTCGGGAAGTTCACAACGCCCAACACTTTCGTTTTCGGCAAAGGTGCGAGCGCGAGCGTCAGCGACTTGGTGAACGCGAGCGTACCCTCCGAACCGACCAGCAGATGCGCGAGGTTCACGCTGCCGTCAGGCGTGTAAGGCCGTTCGCTGCGATTGCAAAAGATGTCAAGGTTGTAGCCACCGACGCGGCGCATCACGGTCGGCCACACGCGCTCAATCTCGGCTTGGTG
>JAKPSO010000936.1 GCA_029571495.1 Pseudomonadota bacterium | reverse complement strand
GCATCCATTTCGTCTCGCGCAGTGCTATGCGCGTTAACGGTCGGATTCGGTTTTGTCACCGCTACACAACTCGGTGCCGCCACGCTCGGTCGTCCGGCCACGCCCGCCGAAATCAAGGCGTGGGACATTGATGTTCGGCCTGACTTTGTGGGTTTGCCACCAGGTGCAGGCACCGTGTCGCGGGGGCAAGAAATTTGGGAGAGCAAGTGCGAGAACTGTCACGGCGCTTTTGGTGAATCCAACGAAGTGTTCACGCCGATCATCGGCCACACGACAAAAGAAGACATCAAGACCGGCCACGTGGCGGCGCTTCGCAAAGACACCGTGCCGCAACGCACGACCATGATGAAGCTCACCGAGCTATCGGTGCTCTGGGACTACGTCAACCGCGCGATGCCGTGGAACGCGCCGAAGAGCCTCTCGACAGACGACGTGTACTCGGTAGTTGCGTACATTCTGAACATGGCTGAGGTCGTGCCATCGGACTACGTGCTGTCTGACAAGAACATGCAAGCGACGCAAGACAGGTTGCCCAATCGCAACGGTAAATCTCGCGATCACGGTATGTGGGAAATCGGCAGCAAACCTGATGTCCAAGGCTCAAGCTGCATGACCAACTGCACGCCGAAAGTCACCATCACGAGCTCGCTCCCTGACTTCGCGCGCAACGCGCATGGCGATATTTCAGCGCAAAACCGCATACTCGGTGGCCTCCGCGGCGCCGACACATTGAATCACGCGCCCACGCAGTTCGTGTCGTTGGCGGAGCGCGCAAAACAAGCCAAGGTGGCGTCCGCACCGGCCAGCGGTGCGAGCGACCCTGCGAAACTCGCGCAGCAGCACTCGTGCTTAGCCTGCCACGGAGTCGGCAACAAAATCGTTGGCCCCGCGTTTAAAGACGTTCACGACAAATACGCAGCGCAAAAAGGTGCCGCCGTTCGCTTGTTGACCGTGCGCATCAAGTCCGGCGGCAGCGGCGCCTGGGGCGCGATCCCGATGCCTTCGCAAGACCATGTGCCTGACGCCGACATCAAGGCGATTGCCGAGTGGATCGCGGCCGGAAAATTTCAATGATTTCATCGAAGCGCAGAAAAGGGTAAACCGAATCACCCCGTGCTGCGCTGAACCCTAAAATGTCACCATTCAATCTATCTCGGAGGTAGTTTCCATGCAACGAATCAACGCGGGCCGTAGAGCCGCAGTTAAGTCCGGCGGTGCGCTCGCCATCATCGCCGCTGCGGTCAGCGCGGGCATTCTTCCCGCCAGCGCCTTCGCAGCCGATTGGAATAAAGTCGCCTTCGACGCGAAGAACCTCAACGACGTCGTGAAGGCGCTTGGTGGTTCGGGCGTTGAAAAGTCCAACGACATTGCAATCACCGCGCCCGACATCGCCGAGAACGGCGCCGTGGTGCCGATCGCGGTTGCGAGCAAAATCGCCAATACGCAATCGATCGCCATCTTGGTCGAGAAGAACCCAGCAGCACTCGCCGCGCAGTTCGACATTCCCGCCGGAACCGAAGCCAACGTCGGCACGCGTGTGAAGATGGGCCAAAGCTCAAATATTCACGCGGTGATCAAGGCGGGCGGGAAGTATTACGTGGCGACAAAAGAAGTGAAGGTCACACTGGGCGGCTGCGGCGGCTAACTCGAAGCGGCTGCAAGACCGGGATGCTTCGTCAGCGATCCGCTTGTGTGCGCAAGCACACGGCGCGAATCGCTTCCTCGCCTGCCGGTCTTTCGCGCGCTTCGATTGATTCACAAATTTTTGCTCGACGACAGTCGTCGAAATAGGAGAAACAGATGGCAGATCCGATGCGCATTCGCGCACAACTTAAAGATGGTGGCATTACTGAAGTTCGCGTGCTGATGGCCCACATCATGGAAACCGGTCAGCGCAAGGACGCCGCGGGCAAGGTGATCCCCGCGATGCACATTCAAAACGTGACAGCAACGTGGAACGGAAAGACGGTTCTCTCGGCGCAGTTCGGTCCGGCTGTATCGCAAAATCCAGTGATGAACTTCAGCTTCAAGGGTGGCGCTAAGGGCGACAAAGTCGTCATAAGTTGGACTGATACCGCGGGCGACAAACGCAGCGACGAAGCAACGATTTCGTAGGCGCAAACGCGAGCCGCGTGATGCGGGCGCAGCGTAGAGCGGTCACCGATCCACCGAACTTAAGGTTTTAGTGTGATGTTTTGACGCAGATTACGCAGATGAGTCAGTTGATTTACGCAGATTTTTTTACGGCTAGGTACGCAACGCTGAGACTGCAAAATCAGCGGTAATCTGCGTTAAATCCGCGTAATCTGCGTCTAAAAAATCTGCGTTCATCGGTGTATATCCGTGGCAAAGAAATAGTGTGTAAAGCTTAATTTCGATGGATGGGGGCGGCAGTGCCTGCCCTACGCAGCGTTTTCTTGGTTTGAGGAAGCGCAACAGAGAAGGATGGGGCTATGAAGAAGTTAATCGTCACCGCAATCGCAGTTGTGCTGGTCGCGTCGTCACTGCCTTTGGCCGTGACCAGCGTCGCCGCGCAAGACGCGCAAAAAGAAATTGAGCGCTACCGGCAACTTTTGGCCGACGGTAACCCCGCTGAGCTGCTTGAAATGCGCGGCGAAGATTTGTGGAAGCAAAAGCGCGGCCCGAAAAACGCGTCGATGGAGGCGTGTGACTTGGGCTTGGGAGCCGGCAAGGTCGCTGGCGTGAACGCCGTGTTGCCGCGCTACTTCGCGGATGTGGATCGCGTGATGGATCTGGAATCGCGCATCGTGCATTGCCAAATCACGCTGCAAGGTTTCACGATGGCAGAGCTCACCAAACGTCCGCATTCGCTCAACCAGAGCGAGCGCCAAACCGACCACGAAGCGCTCACGGCCTACGTCGTTGGCCAGTCGCGCGGCGCGAAGGTCAATCTCCCGCAGTCGCACGTAAAAGAGCAAGAGGCTTATCTGCGCGGCGAGAAAATGTTTTTCTTTAAAGGCGGCCCCTACGACTTCGCGTGCAACACCTGCCACGGCGCAGATGGCCAACGCATTCGCCTACAAGACTTGCCGAACTTCCAGAAGCCCGACAACGCGCAACGTGCCTTCACCACGTGGCCCGCGTATCGCGTGAGCCAAGGCGCCATGCGTACGATGCAGTGGCGTTTGCTTGATTGCTTCCGTCAACAACGCCTGCCTGAACTTGAGTTCTTGTCCCCGGCGTCGATCGACCTGATCACCTACATGGGTGTGAAGGGCAAAGACGGCGTGATGGATGCACCGGCGATTAAGCGATAAGTGAGGACAGCATGAAGACCCCAATTTTCTCAATCGTCGCGGCAGCATCCGTACTCATTTCCGCGGGCTGTGCCACGCTTGCGCCTGCTACCCATTCGGAAAGCGCTGCGCGTGAAGTGCAACAACTCGCGCGTCGCTACCCCGAGCCGGCCAAGGCGCCAACAGATGCCGAAATCGTTGCGCTGCTCAAAGCGTCGTTCAAGAACGCTCCGTCAGCAGGCCATGATCGCCTCGATCAAAGCCCGTTGCAGAAAGCCTGCACCGAAGCGTCACGCACCGGCAAACCGCTCGACGACAAAGTGCGTATCGCGTTGCAAGAAGCCGCCATGGCCAGCGTCAAGTATCCCGCCGACGGGAAGTACCTTGGCGATTGGAAACGCGGCGAAGCCATCGCGCAAAACGGCCGGGGCCTGCAATACACCGACAAGGTCGGCGACGTAGCCGGCGGCAACTGCTACGCCTGTCATCAGATCGACAAGAAAGAAATTGCGCACGGCAATATCGGCCCCTCGCTCTCGCAATACGGCAAGCTACGCGGCGGACCGTCGCCGGAGATCGTGAAGTACACCTGGACCCGCATTTGGAACACGCACGCGTACAACGCCTGCGTCAACATGCCGCGTTTTGGTGATGCAGGCATCCTGACCGAAGCGCAGATCAAAGATGTGATGGCGCTGCTGTTGGATCCCGAATCGCCGGTGAATCAATAGCCGTTGATGGATTGAGCGATGCAACGGTTCACGCACTCTGCCGTCATCCTCGCGCAAGCGGGGATCCAGTGCGTAAATCGCGCGAAGCGCAATATGCCGTTCGCCCTGAGCCTGTCGAAGGGTTTGATGGAATGAGGGGGTTCGTTTGCCACGGCTTCGTTTCGCCTGACGGCGAGTTACTTTTTAGTTACGACATCACGCGCTACGCGCATGAGTCTCCACTGGGGCTTACGCCCGACATTGCCCAAAAAGTAACCAAAAAGGCTAGCCCCGGACCCCGCTTGTTTCCTGCGGTGCTCGCAACGGGCGGGCGTCGCACAAATCGCCTGATGGCGCGCTACCCGCGCGCGGTGGGCTCATGGTGCGACGCTTGGACCGCCCGTTGCTCCGCTCCTCGGCGCGGGCTAACGGGGCAGATTGTTCTGCAACAGCTTTTTGCTTATAACGGCCGTTCTGCGGTCGATTGGGCGGTTTTTTCGTATTTGTCGACAGCATCG
>JAKPSO010000933.1 GCA_029571495.1 Pseudomonadota bacterium | reverse complement strand
TAGAAGGCGAGACGGCGCAACAGCTTTTGCGCGTCAACGACCACAGAGCGGCGGCTACAGCCTTCTTTTCGCTATAGTCAACTATTCGCAACAAACGCATGCCAGCGGCGTGGCGTAGCCGTTCGCACGAGAAAGCTGTCTGCGGATGCATCCTGAACATCGTTTCCGCTACGCTTCTCGGTTTACGGCGCTTCTCGCCTCCTCCTTGCACACCACCCGATGACATCCCTTCGCTCTGCCCTGCCCACCTCTCACGCGCTGATCGCCGCCGCGATTGCCATCGGGCCCTTTGGCTCCGCCGCTGCCGCGCCGGTCAGCCTCAACGGCGCGGCGTTCGAGGCGCCCGCCGCCTGCGTCTCCGCGGACGGCGCGCTCGTCTGCAAGATCGACAACCAACAGTTCGAGCTTTGGGTCAATCGCAAACCGCTCGCGCCGAACGTCGAGCCGTCGGACCCGATGGCGAAAAAGATGGCGTACTTCACCGAGGTTCACGAAGCGGCCGTAGGCAACATCATGCGCACAACCAACAACGAGGCGGCGACGCAGTTTTCGAACTACGGAACGTACTCGGCGATGGGGTCCGCGCTTCCGGGAAAAGGCGTGCCGACGTCGCCCGCCGTGCGCTTTGCGTCGGTGCTACACAACGAGGAAATTTGGGAATTCATGGAGGTCGTCGCGGCACGTAGCGCCACCATCGAAGCGCTTTCGAAATCGCTGCAAGCATCGCTCAAACTTCCCGCAGCAAAGCCCGTTGCCGCAGCGACACCGACTGACAAAACCGCACCCGCTGCGGCCAAGGCGGCGCCCGTTGCATCTACGCCCTCAGACTCGTCAGTCATCGTGCCGACGGCACCTGACGCGACCTTCAAATCGCAACTCCTGACGCTGCAATATCCGACGTTCCTAGAGCCGATCGTCGTCGAAGACACGGCCACGGCGCTCAGCGTGAAGTTTCGCCATACGTCGCGCGCTGCGGGGCCGCACCTGACGCTTGTCGTTCGCGCCACCGTCGACAAGCTCGGCGCAGGCGTGGTTGCGGCGCAGCGTAAGGCGGCCATCGAAGCCGCGATGGTTGGTAAGAGCGCGTCGGTGCCAGTGACTAAGCTCGCATCTATCAATGGAGCCGGCTTCGCGCTTCTAGGGGTGCCCGACCCTGCGAAAGGTCTATCCGGCGTTGAGACCATCGAGACGCTCTTTGTTGGCGACGTTGACGGTCGTCAGCTGGAAGCACGCGTGACCTCGGAGCAGAAGTTCTCGGGCGAAGCACAGGCCGTTTGGGGCCTCATGTCGAAGTCGCTGCAACTTCGCTAACGGTCCGGCGCTCCGTACGCACTGCCGAGTGTCGTATCGAGACAGCATTTCTGGAACTCTGCGCGTCGGTACCGCCGCGTTCGATTGACATCAATCAAGCGAGTGGATCATGCTTGTGCCAGGCTTGCGCCATTGTTGCGTGCGCGGTCTTTGCGAAGTGAAGACGTGGCACGAACGGAAACGGCGCGGTCGGACGAGGTGTGTGCAGCCGATCCGATGGGTTCGCGCCACTCACGCGCTTTTGGGTTACAGAGCACACCTCAACGGTTAACAACATCGTAAAGCCTCGTCGGGCGCCGCAGCTATCCGCCGCCTAAACCGACCGGGGAAACGCAAATAAGAATGGGTCTCGGGGCAATGAATATCATGCGTACCAGTCGTGCGGCGTTACAGATTTTGGCGGCAACCGCCATGTTCGCCGGAAGCGTTTCGCTCTCGCTCGCGGCAACCACCGAGGCCGCTGCACCAGCGCCGGCCAAGCTTGATAACGCAACATGTCAGAGCTGCCACGACGGCAAGAAAGGTAAGCTAGAAACTGCCGCCGCCGATGGGTCGAAGCGCGCGGCCGGGAGGTCGAGTCCCTGGCGTTTCCGGATTACGACACGCCGATCGGGGCCGAGATCTGGAAGGGCCTGCATCAGGAGCGGG
>JAKPSO010000931.1 GCA_029571495.1 Pseudomonadota bacterium | reverse complement strand
CAATCGCCGACAGCACAATTGAGCTCGGCACGCGTTTCCAGCAAACCATCATTGCCAGCGACAATAATCGTGCCGACAGCTTGACCTACAGTTTGCCCGCCGCCCCTAGCGGTGCGGCGCTCAGCCCCGCACCGTTAATCGACTGGACCCCTACGGCGGCGCAACTCGGTACGCATACGTTCACCGCTCAGGTCACCGATGGCGGTGGCCGCAGCGCATCACGCAGCTTTACGGTGATGGTCGTGCGAACGAATCAGCCGCCCGCATTGGCTTTCCAGGAAGATGTCCTACTTCGCGTCGGTGCGACGTTTACGCGCACGCTGCAAGCCACCGATCCCAACTTGGGCGACTCGCTGACCTTTAGCGTCCGCTCGGGTCCCCCGGGACTCACGCTAACCGGTGATCGGATTACCTGGAACACCACCGGCGCGGCCACTGGCAGCTATCCGGTTTCAGTGCGGGTGACTGACAGCGCGGGCGCTGTGGCAGATCGCAGTTTCACCATCGCACTCATACCGGCAGCGGGTTTGCCAGTAGCGCGAGACGACGACTACAGCGTTCAGATTGGCAAAACGCTGGTAATACCGGCGGAGCGGGGTGTGCTCGCCAACGACATCGATCCAGCATCGCTTCAGCTCACCGCGTCAAAGCAAAGCGATCCAGCGAAGGGTTCGCTGAGCAGCTTCAATGCAAATGGCAGTTTCACCTATGTTGCGCCCGCCGCACCCCCTGCGAATGCGTTTAACCCTGAGCAGGTGCGACAACTGCAAATCAGTACGGAATCTGGAATTTTCAATTGGCAATTGGCGGACTTGAACGGTGACGGCTTTCCCGATTTGGTGTTTTTGCAATTGAACGGCGTGCGCGGCAAGCTGAGCGCGTTTGACATTAAGAACAACGCTTTTTTGTGGCAAACGGATGCCTCGACGGACGGATGTTGGTTGCAAGCTCCGGGCAAGCCATTCAAGCTGGCCATTGGCGATCTTGACGACGACGGCATCCCCGATATTGCGACGGTCGGTCATTGCTCGTCGCAGAACACGGTAATGAATCGTATCTTCGCGTTTGATGGTCGCACAGGTGCCATGAAATGGAAAAGTGACAACGTCAATGCGCCGGGTGTTGTCGGGCTTGACACGGTCAACCTTGCCGATTTCGGCCAGCCATTGACCATCGCGCGGCTGCGCGCGGGGGAGAAGCCAAGCGTTGTGCTCGGCGTCATCGCATTCGGCGGCGTCATCACTGCGCGGGATGGTATTGGTAATGCGATATCGCGCCGTCCCGCATGCGAGGACATTGTGAAGACCGTTCCGGATGGTAATTGGCGGCCCGATGCGACAGCACCGCTGCACTACTACTCCTGTGTCGGCGCGATCATCCTCAATGGCGAAACCGGTGCCATTGCCCAGCGCATGATTGCTGACGCCGGTCTTCCCGGCGCGACCACCGTTATATATGGTGCCAAGGGCAATGAGTGCTGTGGCATGGAAGTCGGTGCGCTCGTGGCCGACTTCGACGGCAGTGGGCAAAACAAAATCGCGCTCATGGGAGCAGTGTGGAATCTTGACGGCACGCGTTTCGGCAGCGCACAACCCGGCGCAACCTGGGCCGCCGCGCTAGGCAATTTTGATGACTCACCGGACATTGAAATTGTCTCCGTTGACAAGCCACAGAACGGCCCCGCGCAACTTCGCGTGAAGAAGGCCGATGGGCGCGTGTTGTGGTCCATGGCGATCCCCACCGTGACACCGGGGCACATCACAGTGACCGACCTTGACGGCGATGGCAAGGCGGACATTTTGCTCAACGTGTCGTCAGACTTATGGGCGATTGACCATCGCGGTCGGGTGCGCTGGATTCATGCGATGCCCTGCGGCGATTGCTACTTCAGAAACGGATCGAATAGCCGACCGATGGCTTTTGATCTCGATGGTGATGGGGTTCCCGAAGTGGTGACCACTTATCGCAACGAGTTGCGATTTATTGATGGGCTGACCGGTCAGCTGAAAGCCAGCCGACCGACGTTAGCGCGAGCGCAAAGCAATGGCGTGTGGCAATACGAAGAAATGGCTCGCATCGTGGACGTCGATGCGGACGGGCATGCCGACATCGTGACCTTGTCGTCGGCGGCG
>JAKPSO010000337.1 GCA_029571495.1 Pseudomonadota bacterium | reverse complement strand
CGGGACGATCGGCAACGCTGGGCACTTCGATCAATTCGTCGGGTTCGACCAGTTTGGTGAGCGCGCAGGCGTAGCGGTGCTTAATGTCCGCTGCTTCTTTGCTCGGCGTGCGTAGTGCCGTCGCGATATCGTTAGTGATTTGATCGCCCGCGACCGGAATCACTCCGGTGTGCCGAATCGCGCCACCGGTGAACAGCGCGAAGTCCGTGGTACCGCCTCCGATGTCGATGAGCCCAACACCAATTTCCATCTCGTCGCTGGTCAAGCACGCCGCCGCAGAAGCGAGAGGCTGCAACACAAGCTCCTGAACGTTGAGCCCGCAGCGACGCACGCACTTTTCAATGTTCTCCGCAGCGGAGACCGCGCCGGTAACAATGTGCACTTTTACTTCGAGGCGACGTCCACTCATCCCGAGCGGACGACGAACGCCTTCCTGACCGTCGATGATGTATTCCTGCGGCAGTGTGTGCAATACGACTTGGTCGTTTGGAATCGCGATGGCCTTTGCAGTTTCGACCACACGCTCCATATCGGCTTCGGTCACTTCGCTGTCTTTCATCGCGACCATGCCGCTCGAATTCAGACTGCGAATGTGTGCGCCCGCAATCCCAACGTAGACGTTCGTGATTTTGCAGTTGGCCATCGCCGCTGCCTCGCGCACAGCCGCCGCGACGCTGTTGGTGGTAGCGTCAATATCGACCACCATGCCTTTGCGCAGCCCCATTGAGGGCTGTTCGCCGAAGCCGATGACGTTTATGCGACCCTCGGCGTCAAGTTCAGCCACCAGTGCTACGACTTTGGATGTTCCGATATCGAGGGCTGCGATCAATTCGCTCACGATTGACCTTTCTGCGTTTCAGTAGTCACGACGTTTCCGGTTCTCGCCACGGCCACGGCTGCCTTGTAGCGCATGTCGACGCGCGCCAAAGTGCTGCGATACGACGGTGGCCAGCTGTTGTAGAGAGCGACAAACCGGTTGAGTCGCTCTTGAAAGTGTTCACGCCCAAAATCAAGATTGATGCCGTTGCCAGTCGTCACCGTGATCGCGCCGCGCGGGGACATTGAAAAGGCGCGAATATCGAGGCCATGCGACGCCAGCGCGACTTTGGCCTCGCCGTAACGCGCGAGCACGTCGGGCGCAGCGATGACCGGCCCTTCGAAGCGTGGCATTGGCGCTTTGGACGCCGCGCGAAACACCTCACCACGATCCGACAGCAAATCGTTATCGCCCCAATATCCAATGGCACGGTGCTCCTCCACGCCGACATCGAGTGCCATCGGCCAGCGGCGTTTGATCGAAACGTCGCGTACCCACGGCAATTTCTTGAGCGTCGTACGCGCACGATTTGGCGTAACGCTAAAGAAAGTGCCTCGCAATTCGGTGCGAATCGCCGACTCCAATAAACCCGGGTCGACTTCTGAGAGTTGCGACACCACTTTCACTTGGCGAAGCGCAAAGTAGTTTTTGTTGCTGACCCACGAGAGTGCACACCAAGAAAGCGCCAAGATCGCAATCGTCGCGATGATGGCCGCTGCACGGTTGATCGACTGGGTGTCAGACCACATGCGCACCTCCGCGACTCGCTTGCACAATCTTTTGCGCAACCGCACCAATAGACCCTGCGCCCATCGTCATAACGACGTCGCCATCGTGAACCACGCGCAGCAGATCCGTAGGGAGACTTGCCACGTCATCGACAAACAATGGTTCAACGCGGCCGCGCAAACGAATAGCACGGGCCAGCGCACGCCCATCAGCCGCCGCAATGGGTGCCTCGCCCGCAGAGTAGACTTCCGCGAGAAGCAACACATCAACGTCGGAAAGCACCGAAGCGAAGTCTTCAAAGAGGTCGCGCGTGCGTGTGTAACGATGCGGTTGAAACGCCAAGACCAAACGCCGTCCGGGAAACGCGGCGCGTGCCGCAGCCAACGTCGTTTTGAGTTCAACCGGATGATGTCCGTAGTCGTCAATCAACTCAAATCTTGCGCCGTTGTGCTCGATCTGACCATAACGTTGGAATCGCCGTCCGACACCGCCGAAGTTGCGCAGCGCCCGGGCGATCGCTTCGTCTGCGACATCTAAATCCTGAGCGATCGCGATAGCGGCGAGCGCGTTGCGCACGTTGTGCAAACCAGCGACCTGCACCGAAACAGCCATGTCCGGATGACCCTCACGCTTGGCGGTGAAATGCATCATCGATGCGTCAGCGCGAATATCCGTCGCGCGAATGTCGGCCGACTCGGACAAGCCGTACGTCACCACGGGTTTAACTACGCGCGGCAAAATTCCAGCAACACCTTCGTCATCGATACAGGCATAAAGCGAACCATAAAACGGTAAACGGTGGGCAAAGTCTACGAACGCTTGATGCAGTCGATCAAGGCTGTGCTCGTAGGTTTCCATGTGATCGGCATCGATATTGGTGATGACCGCGAGCGTTGGCGACAGATGTAAAAACGACGCGTCTGATTCGTCCGCTTCGGCGACGAGGAACTCGCCGGAACCGAGTCGCGCATTCGAACCTGCGGCGAGTAGGCGCCCCCCGATGACAAACGTCGGGTCGAGCCCGCCCTCGGCAAGAACGCTTGCGACGAGCGAAGTCGTTGTGGTCTTGCCGTGCGTACCCGCAATTGCAATCCCGCGCTTCATGCGCATGAGCTCTGCCAACATCAACGCGCGCGGCACCACGGGCAACTTCTTCGCACGTGCGGCAACAACCTCAGCGTTGGTTGGCTTAATCGCCGACGAAATTACGACCGCTTGCGCGTCCTGCAAATTGTCTGCGTGATGACCCACTGCGACGCGAATACCCAGCGACGCCAAACGTTCAAACGCTGGCGAGCTGGCGGCGTCGCTGCCACTAACTTTGTAACCTTGGTTGTGCAGAACTTCGGCAATGCCGCTCATGCCGATGCCGCCAATCCCGACAAAGTGGAGGTTTTGCAAACGGAATTTCATCGCGCAGCCTCCGCTTTCGATGCTAGCGATTCGATGACGTCGCAAATTTCGGCCGTGGCGTTTGGCTTCGCGACG
>JAKPSO010000924.1 GCA_029571495.1 Pseudomonadota bacterium | reverse complement strand
TTTAACCGAGAAGCCGAGGTTCGGCCCCGACGCAGGGTTGTTACGGACTCGCGCCGAGATTATGCAACCTGCGCGTCGGCATAGAACACGCTGAAATCGCCGCGCGGATCTTGCCAGCTGCGTGGTGCAGCAAAGCCTGCCTCGACGAGCAGCGCGGCAAATTGTTCCGGCGCGTACTTGTAAGAGTTTTCGGTGTGAATTCGCTCGCCTTGCGCGAAACTGCGCACGGTGCCGCGTACGCGAACGATGAGGTCACGCCGCGCCTCAAGATGCATTTCGATGCGGCCCATCGTTTCGTTGTAGAAACCGCGATGTTGCCAATCGCGCACATCGAAATCAGTGCCAAGCAACGTGTTGACGTTGCGCAGCGTATTGAGGTTGAACGCCGCGGTGACTCCAAGCGCATCGTCGTACGCGGCATCGAGGCGTGCGCGGTCTTTCTTGGCGTCGACGCCGATGAGCAACCCGCTGCCCGCCGTCGTGCAATGCGCGCGAATTTGTTTTAGAAACCACAACGCTTCGTCCGGCAAAAAATTGCCAATCGACGAGCCCGGATAAAAGAACATCGTCGGCGAATCGTTCATCACCGCCTTGACGTCAAGCACGCGCGAAAAATCAGTGATCAGCCCCGCGAGCGCCGGCGCATCGGCGTGGCTCGATAGGCGCTCGAGGGCCTCGCGTGCCGCGGTTTCCGAAATGTCCACCGCAACGTAGCGCGAGGGTTTCAACGAGGCAAACCACTTCTCGGCCTTCACCGAATCACCCGAACCCAAATCAATGAACTGTTTGCCAGTGCCGATGTGCGCTGCGATTTCGGCGCGATACGCCTCGAAAATCGCCGCTTCAGTGCGCGTCGGGTAGTACTCCTGCGTCTGCACAATCGCGTTGTACAGGGTCGAGCCCAGCGCATCGTAAAAAAACTTCGGCGGAATGCTCGCTGCGGGCGCCAACAATCCACGCTCTAACGCGTCGAGCTCCGCTGCAGCGTCGAGCTTCAACGTATTGTCGATCGTGAAGCTTCGCGCCGGTGGCGTCGCCGCTGCGTCGATGCGGTGTGTCGTGATGAGGTGGGGTTTGACCATGAATGTATTTCTTCCGCGTTGCGAACTGAATTAGCGCGCGAGCCGAATGCCCATGAACTGCCAGCGTTTGTCTGGTTGGAAAAAATTGCGGTATGTCACGCGTTCGTGACCCGCGGGTGTTGCCACCGAACTGCCGCGCAGCACGAATTGGTTGCACATGAATTTGCCGTTGTACTCGCCGACAGCGCCGGGCGCTGGCGCGAATCCGGGATAGCCCAAATACGCCGACGCTGTCCATTGCCACAACACGCCGAAGAGTTGCGCAAGCGAGGTGGCCGCATTCGCCTCGGAAACGCGCGCTGCGTTTTCCCACTCGGCCTCGGTCGGCAATCGCGCACCGGCCCATCGCGCGTAGGCGTCGGCCTCGAAAAAGCTCACATGCGAAACCGGCGCGTCAAGGTCCAACGCGTGTTCGCCGCGGAGCGTGAATTCGCGCCACGCGTCGCTCGCAGCGTCATCACGCTTGCGCCAAAACATTGGCGCGCGCCACTGGTTTTGCCGCACGCAGTCCCAGCCTTCCGAGAGCCACAACTCGTGGCGCGTGTACCCGCCGTCCTCGATGAATGCCAAAAATTCGCGATTGGTCACGAGGCGATTGGCCAATTCGTACGGTCGCAAAAATGCTTGATGCCGCGGCGTTTCGTTATCAAAACAAAAGTCGCCACGCGACGCCGCGTCATGTCCGATGTCCACGAGCCCGCCAGTAAACGTGCTCCAGCCATTCGCCGCGTTCGCACGCAACTGTGTCGGGTCCGCTGCCGCGTAGACCGGCGCGAGCGGATTCACCGACAGCATGTGCTTGACGTCTGTGATCATCAATTCTTGATGTTGCTGCTCGTGATTGAGTCCCAAGGTCACGAGTTCACGCAGACGCTCCGCCGCCGCGGCGTCGGCGAGCAATGTCAGCATCGCGGCATCGACGTGCGCGCGATACGCCAACACTTGCGCAAGTGTCGGGCGCGACAGCATGCCGCGCTGAGGGCGCGGATAAAAACTGCCGACCGTGTTGTAGTAACTGTTGAACAGCACCTTGAATGCCGGATCGAACGCAGCGTAACCCGGCGTGTTCGGCGCCAACAGAAACGTTTCAAAGAACCACGTCGTGTGCGCCAAGTGCCACTTCGCCGGGCTCGCATCCGGCATCGA
Organism: Pseudomonadota bacterium; assembly: GCA_029571495.1. Classification (GTDB taxonomy): domain Bacteria; phylum Pseudomonadota; class Gammaproteobacteria; order Burkholderiales; family Casimicrobiaceae; genus Casimicrobium. Next base: position 602 of record JAKPSO010000924.1, on the reverse strand, counting down.
CTGCACCTGACAATCTTCCGCCGACAACGGCGCGGCGATGGCAAGTGTCGCGGCGCGAACGGCTTGAAAGCGCGTGGCGAGCGTCGGCACTTGCCCGGTGGCGTCTGTGGCAGCGAGAGCGGCGGAATGAATTGGCATCGAGCTGAGGGTTAGGTTCACGTTGAAGCGGTAGTGGAGCGCATGGATGCTACGCAAAATGCGGCGTTACGGTTTCGCGCCGTTCGGACAATGTCTTGCACGTAAGTCGCGCGGCGCATCGGGGCCTTACATCGCCGAGCGCGGTCGCAATCCGGTTCGGCAAGGTAGGGCACGCCTGCGCTTGCATACAGCTTTATTGCCCTAACCGTTGTGCAGCATTCGTTTCAGCGCGTTTTTGTATCTTGTTGACTAATATAAAAAAGATGTTGTAACGACTGTATAACTGTCGATTGCTTATGAAAGCTGTATGCACAGCAAAAGACTTTACAACTGACCGCGAGTCATTTACAGTTCGGCGCAACTGACTGCAAGTCATTTAAGGTGATCCGACACTGTTATGAACTTACTCCAACGATTCTTTTCCTGCCACTGTCCGGCCGTCGTGCGCTCGGAAAGTGGCGGCG
>JAKPSO010000897.1 GCA_029571495.1 Pseudomonadota bacterium | reverse complement strand
TGATGGAAGACGTTCTTGCGACGGCGGGCAAGATCGCCAGTATGTCGTTGCCGGCGGTGATGAAAGTGAAAGAGTCGATAAACGCAGCGTACGAGACGACACTCACGCAGGGCTTGACCTTCGAGCGTCGCGAGTTCCACTCGACATTCGCGCTCGCGGACCAGAAAGAGGGCATGCGCGCGTTCGTTGAAAAGCGCAAACCTGATTTCAAAAACAAGTAGCCGACGTGTCGCATCGAGTTTTTGGGTTTGCTGGCTGGTCAGGCAGCGGCAAAACGACGCTCATAGAGCAGGTGATTTCGCACCTGTCGGTGCGCGGCGCGCGTGTTTCACTCATCAAACACGCGCATCACGGTTTCGACGTCGATCATCCGGGCAAAGACTCGTTTCGCCATCGAGCAGCGGGAGCTTCCGAGGTCCTCGTTTCGAGCGGTGCGCGTTGGGCACTGATGAGCGAGTTGCGCGGAGCTCCGGAACTCACTCTCGCTGGCTGTCTGGAGCAATTTAGCCCCTGCGATTTGGTGATCGTTGAGGGGTACAAGCGTGAGCCCATTCCAAAACTCGAAATTTGGCGCGCGGAGCTCGCCAAGCCGCTGCTCTTCCCGACCGACCCGCACATTGCCGGGCTGGTCTCGGATGACCCGTTGCCACCGACCGTCCATGCGCCGACCTTGCCTGTATTTGGCCTTGCGGCCATCGCGGACATCGCGGAGTTTGCGATGAAAAACGCGCGCTTGCTTTAAGACGCCTTCAGCGACAACACCGATTTTCGTTCGTTCAGGGTGAAATTTGGCCCGAATGCAACAATTTGGGTCCCGATCTGTCTGATCTTCTATGCCCCACAGGATGATCTGTTGACACCTTGTGTCGGCAAGCGGAAGATGACAGTCATGGACACGCCTCGTTTTGGATCACTTGCACGCGCTGCGTCAGTTTGCGCGGGGCTGGTGGTGTCCGCTCCGGCTCTGGCGCAGGATGCTGGGTATTTCTCTGGAGTGCGCTTGGGCGCGGCTAACAAAGCCTGGAGCTTCGCGGCGCCAGGTCTGAAGCTGGGTCAAGCGCTGGAGTATTCGCGCGTGAGCGGTTCGCCTGAACGTGCAAATACCGCGTTTGGTGGGTACCAGTTTGAGAGCGGCTTCGTCGTTGGAGCTGCGGTGAACAGCGAACCAATGCAAACGAACGCGGCGCCGTCGAGTGTCGGCCTGAAATTCGATGGGTTGCGCTGGGTAGACGCGCGTCCGAACCTCAACGTGGACGTGGTTTCCGCGTTCAATTGGCGACAATCATTGTCGGTGTTTGGCAAATTTGGGGTTGGACGCGCGGAAAATCGCGGCGCGCCGGATTGGGTCGCTGGATTAACCGGCCTTCCGGACCGGACCGCGTTATCGTATGGCGTCGGTGTGCGCTACGACCTGACCCCCAGCTTTGGACTCAAGCTGGAATTGAGTCGTGGGACGCGATTCGGCGTTGATCGGCTGCGGCCTGAGGGCGATGTTGATGCTGTGAATTTGGGCTTGCGCTGGACGTTCTAGCGGGCGCGGCACAAGGTTTTCCGTCCCGGCGTGAGACGGATCAATAGAATTCCAGCATGACGATTCAAATGGTTTATTTAGCCCGCTTGCGCGAGCGCTTCGGCGTCGCACGCGAATCTTTGCCGCACACACCGGACATCGACAGTGTTGCTGCGTTGTTGGCTGTGTTACGTGCGCGTGGAGAAGCGTTCGCGACCGAGCTTGCCCCTAATCGCGCCTTTCGCGTCGCGGTCAATCAGGAAGTTGTGTCATTGGATCATCCCCTCCGGCCGGGCGATGAAGTGGCGATCTTTCCTCCAGTGACAGGCGGTTGAAATGACCTGCGTCGTGCGAGTCCAAGAGGCCGACTTCGATGTCGGCGCCGAGATAGCGGCTCTGCGCAGAAACAATCCTGGGATCGGAGCGGTGGCGAGCTTTATTGGTTGCGTTCGCGACATGAACGAGGGCGACCAAGTCGGCCTTATGTATCTCGAACATTATCCCGGGATGACGGAGCGAGAGCTAGAAAAAATTTGCGCAGAAGCGGCGACACGCTGGGACATTTTGGACACGTTGGTCATTCACCGGGTTGGCGAGTTGCGACCCCTCGACCAGATAGTTTTCGTGGTGGTGACGAGCGCGCATCGTGGCGAGTCATTTGCCGCGTGTGAGTTCATCATGGACTATTTGAAGACCAAGGCACCGTTCTGGAAGCGCGAAGCGACGCCGCACGGCGAGCGATGGGTCGAGGCGCGAGCGAGCGACGATGCTGCGGCGAAACGCTGGACCAAATAGTTGCGCATGACTACGGTCAACGGTATCGACGTCGCGCTCATCGGCCTCGATTGGGGCTCAACGAACCTGCGCGCCTATGCTTTTGACAGCGCGGGCAAAGTGGTCGAATCGCGCACGTCGCAAGCCGGAGCGCTGACATTGTCGGGCGACGACGCGTTCGATTCCGCGCTTCGCAATATCGTCGCGCCATGGGTAAGCGCGGCGATAACGGCTCCGCTCATAGCGTGCGGCATGGTGGGTTCGAAGTCTGGGTGGCGCGAAGCTGTGTACTGCGCGGCCGGTGCGGATGCAGGTGCGCTTGCCCGGCATACTCTGCGCGTTGAGACGTCCCTGGGAGTGCCTCTTGCAATCATACCTGGTATCCGAAGCGATGAACCCGACGTCATGCGCGGCGAGGAAACCCAGTTAGTCGGTTGCGGCATTGATCAGGGCGTTGTGGTGCTGCCTGGAACACACAGTAAATGGGTTGAACTACGCGCCGGCGCAGTCGCGAGTTTTGCGACGTTCATGACCGGCGAAATGAATGCACTCATCCGTTCGCACTGTTCAGTCGGTGCGCTGCTGCGCACCCCGCCCGACCCGTTGCACGTTTCGGCATTCGACTTGGGTGTGAATTACGCTAGAGCGGGTGCGGCGTCATGGTTGCATGATCTCTTCGTGCTGCGGGCTGCCGTCGTCACTGGGCAGAAGTCCGAAGCTGAAGTCAGCACCGTGCTCACGGGATGGCTCCTTGGCTGTGAGTTCGCTGCTGCGCTTGCGATGTACCCCGACACGCAAAAAATCGCGCTCATAGCCAGCCCAAACTTGGTGCCTTGGTACCAAATGGCAGCATCACGGTTCGGAATTGAGTGTGATGCACTAGAAGCGAGCAGTGCCACTCCAAACGGTCTATGGAAAATCGCGCAGCCGTTGATCGGGTGCAAGTAAGGGCGCGTCGGTCCCAACCTACAATGGGCCATGGCCCAACACAAACTTTGCAGACTATTTGAACCGCAGTCCATTGCCGTTGTAGGCGCGTCAGAACGAGAGGGAAGTCTAGGGCACGCTGTCTGGGAGCGTTTACATGCGCACCCATATTCTGGTCGCAGCTACGCAGTAAATCCGTCGCACACGAAGGTGTTTGGCGATGCGTGTTACGCCAAGATGACCGATCTGCCCGAACGCGTGGACCTTGCGCTGATCGCAGCACCCGCTGCGGCGTGCGCACAGATAATTCGCGACTGTGGAGCGAGTGGTTGCCAATACGCGCTGATCCTATCGCATGGATTCGGCGCGGGCATTGATCCCGATTCGCTGAAGCTCACACAGGAGCTTGCTGACGTTGCACGTGAGTCTCGTGTGCGACTCGTCGGCCCCAACGCTCGCGGCCTGTCCCGTCCGCGCATCTCGCTTGATGCGTCTGCGATGACCGACGTGAATGCGATGCCGTCGCCGGGTTCGCTTGCGGTGCTCTCGCAATCGGGCGCCTGGCTCTCGATACTTCGCGATTTTGTCGCGGGCTCTTCGATCGGCTTTTCGAGCTTGCTTGCGCTGGGTGCTTCGCTCGACTTAGATTTCGGCGAGTTGCTTGATTACTTTTCGTTCGACGCTCAAACGTCCGACGTATTGCTCTACATTGAGGAAGTGCGAAACGCTCCAGCGTTCATGTCGGGTGTGCGCCAAATCTCTCGTATGAAACCGGTGATCGTGCTGAAGGCCGATCGCGCGGACCTGCATCGCGAAGCGGATGGGACGCATGCGACGACGCTCGCACGCCATGATCGCGTCTTCGAGGCAGCAATTGCGCGGGCGGGCGCTGTGCGCGTACAAACGGCGATGCAAATGGTTTCTGCGGCGCGACTTCTCACCGGCGCGCGAAGCATCGGGCAGCAACGGATTGTGGCAATCACGAATGGACGCGGTCCCGGACTTGTCGCGGCCGACGCAGTCCGCGAGCAGGGATTGACGCTTGCTCCGTTGTCCGATGAAACGTACGCGAAGCTGCGTGCTTCGCTTCCAGCGCACGCCTACGTCGCCAATCCCTTGGACCTCGCCGGCGATGCGACAGCCGAGCGTTACCGCGTGGCGATTGAGACGGTGCTTTCGGATGCTAACGTCGAGGTGTGCCTCATTTTGTTTTCGCCGCAATCAATTGTGAGTGCGGACGATGTCGCGGACGTTATTGTTGACGTCGCGAAGCGCTATCGCAAGACGGTGCTCGCGGTGCTCGGCGGCGGCGCGAGCGTGATGCATGCGCGAGCGAAGTTGGATCAAGCGCGTATCCCACAATTCTTGAGCGCAGAAAACGCAGTCGATGCGGTTGGTTTTTTGGAAACGTTTACGCGAAACCAGTCATTGCTTCGACAGGTTCC
>JAKPSO010000329.1 GCA_029571495.1 Pseudomonadota bacterium | reverse complement strand
GCGACGATGGACTCGCGCACACGTGGTGATGGCACATCGTTGAGCGCAGGCGCGAACAGCGCAAGCGCCGCATCGATGCCACCACCAACGGCACGCGTCACGCCCCGCACCGTGCCGTACACAATGCCCGTGAGCCCGCGTGTACGACCGCTTTCCAGCGTTGAAGTAATGCCCGGCACGCGCGCGATATTGCGATGCATCGACTCGACAATGTCAGTGATACCTGTCGTCGCGTCGATCACCAAGCGGCTTACGCCACGTAGATCAGATGCGGTCGAATGAGGGGAGGCGGTCATGAATCGTCCTGGCGCGAAACGCGCATAAGACAAGACCTTAACCGCAACGCGTAGAGCGACCTAGCTAAACGTGATGCATACGGGCTAGCAGTTGAGCGGCACCATGCCTGCGAACGGCCGACGCTCAAAGCGAATCGACTTCCCGGGCACCGCCACGCCGTTGATGACCATCGCTGGCAGCAGCGCAGTACCCGCAGAATTGAGCGGCGGCAGGCCTAGGAATTCGAGTTGGTACAGCGTTGCGCTACCCCGCTTTTTCGTACTGGCGAGCCGACCCGACGGTTCGCGCATGGTGTCAACTGGCCGCAGCGAAACCGCGACGGGCTGGGCGCCGGCCTGCTCAATGCGCGCTGTGAGATCCGACATGGTAATTGCCACGTTATCGGCCGCGAGCAACTTCACGTAAGGCCCGGAGCGCGTTGAATTTCCCGGCTCAAGACTGATTTCTGTGCGCACGCCCTCGACGTCGTACGCCAACGCAATCGGTGGGCCATAGTCACGGCAAAGCTCGCGCAACTGCGTGCCCGGCGCGTCAATGTAGACGTACGTTTTCGCGTAGGGGAAGCATCCCGCAAGCGCGAGCAACGCACCCATAGCGAACACACGACGAAAGGCTTGACCCATATTCATGAGCATTTTCCGTCCGCAATCGTCATCCGCGCAGGCTTTTCGTTGCTCCACATTAGTTGTTTCATGCCTTTTTCCGAGAAGGCGCTGCGAGTGAAGCCTTCGCAGCCTTCGCCTGAGCGTAACGGTCCAAACTTTGCTTCGGCCACAGTTTCGCCGCGTCGTAATACGCCTTGAACGCGGGTGTATCCGGTTCCAACGCCAACCACGGCTGCTTGGACCGAACGAAGATGTGCGCAAGCGGCGGCAGGCGGTTCGGCTCGTCTAGCGTGCCCACGCGCACGTACCGCGTGATCGCGCTGCGCGAACCGTGCTCGTTCCACATCGCTGTGTGACAGGTCGAACACCGCGCGACCCAATGCGTTCGGCCGCTATCGGTTGGCACTTTGACGAACTCGTGCTCGCCCTGAAGCAGCGACATTTCGGTGAATTCGATCATCGCATGGTGCGCGAAGGGGCCGCCGGTTTCGCGTTGGCAGCGTGTGCAGTGACAACAATGGACGAACAACGGCGCGCGATGAATTCGATACCGAACGGCCCCGCACGCGCAGCCGCCGTCAAATGGCTTTTGATCAGATTCGCTCAACCGCGCCTCCGTCGACTACTGCCCCGCAGGCGGTTGCCAAAGCTCGACCTTGTTTCCCTCGGGGTCCATGACCCAGCCGAACTTTCCGTATTCCGAATCGTCGGTTTTCTCAAGCACGTTGCAGCCTTCGGCGCGAAGTGCGGCGAGGAGCGCCTGCAAATCGTCGACGCGGTAGTTGATCATGAAGGGGGCCGTACTTGGTGCGAAATAGTCGCCGTCTGCGCTGCCGACGTTCCAGATCGTCGTGCCGCCAACGGGCTTTCCATCATCGTCGGCCCAGCTAAAAGCGGCTCCGCCCCACGCCTGCACGTCGATGCCTAGATGCTTCTTGTACCAAGCCCACATGGTTGCGGGGTCGCGTGCCTTGAAGAAAATGCCGCCGATGCCAGTGACGCGTTTCATAGTCGCCTCCTGTGAATGCGCGAAGCGTAGCGCAGCCGCCGGCGTTTGGCGAGAGCGCTATGCGCTGGGCGCGCCGGATCTCGCGAGTCGCGCCTTCAAAAATCCGCCGGTTCCATAGCGCGTGACGCGACTGTAGAAGCGCTCCGTGAGTCGCGCGACCATCGCGGTGTAGGCGTCGACGAGTTCCGGCGCGATGTTGAAGTGATCGTAGTTAACGACCGCGGCAACTTTGCTCTGTTGGGTGCCGAGGCGCGACTCGACGTGGCGTTCAATCGCGTCGATTTGCGAGCGTGACGTGATCGAGAGCCCCGTGAAATCGATGTAGAGCACGCGATGCTCGGCGTCGAGTTCGTAGCGCGCGTCGAGCGGCGTCGCGAGCACGCGTTCGCGCAACCCAAGCGGCGCGTCCGTGAACAGCGCGGCGTCCATCAATGTGGGCTTTGCACTTTGTTGCGGCGCGAACGCCATCTTCGCGAGCACATCGCGCGTGGCATCGATACCCGGCGCGACTTCGATGAGTTCGAGCCCACTCTTGCCGTTGCCCGCGTCGACCAATCGAAACACCGCGCGCTCTGTGACATAGAGCACCGGCTGGCCACGGCGCAGTGCTTCGCGACCGCTGAACGTGCGG
>JAKPSO010000869.1 GCA_029571495.1 Pseudomonadota bacterium | reverse complement strand
CAATCGGAATGACTGCGTGTTCGATACTCACGCGGCGTCTTGGCGAATAGCTAACAGCTTTCTGCCATTAGCGACCACTGCGCAGTCGATACACAGGTTTTTTGTTAGTAGTCGACTAATAGACTATTGTGGCTCAATGCGTTATTGGGCAGCGCATAGCGCACAAGAGCTGTTACTGCCATCCACCACGCGTAGTCACCAGCACACGTGCAACTGATAGAGTTTCGCAATGGCACATACCGACACCCGTTTCCCGCCGATCGAGGCGCTACGCGCGTTCGAGGCTGCGACGCGGCTCGGGGCGTTTGACAAAGTTGCGGTCGAGCTCTCCATTACAGCAAGCGCTGTCAGCAAGCGCGTGACGGCGCTTGAGCACCTGCTGGGCACAGCGCTCTTCGACCGCAATGGCCGCCACTTGACGGTTACTGCGGCCGGTAAGGAGTATGCGGAGCAGGTGCGCGCCGCGCTCAACCAACTCGCCGCCATCGGACTGCACCAGCGCGCTGTGCAGTCCGTCGCGCGCCTGCGCGTGCTCGCGCCGCCAACGTTCGCACGCGAGGTGCTGGTGCCGCGCTTGAAGGCGTTTACCGACGCGCGGCCGGACGCAGAGATCGAAATCGTCGTCGCTATTCCGTATCTTGACCTCGCGGTGCCTGACGCTGATATCGCGGTGAACTTCGGCCCGCAAGGCACCGCCGAGCCGTTGCTGTTTGAGCCCGTGTTTGCTGTCGCCGCTCCCGCGCTCGCGCGTCGGCTGCGGCTCAAGCGCCCCGCAGATTTGGTGCGGCTCGCGGAACAATCAAACGCCGTGCCGCTCATCCGCTGCCCCCTGGAGCCGTGGCGCCCATGGTTCGCTGCGGCAGGGATCGAGGCTGCGGAGCCCACGCGCGGTGTGAAGTTTGTTGATCTTGGCCTCTCGCTTGAAGCCGCCGCCAGTGAACAGGGCGTCGCGCTCGCGCGGCCAAGCCTCGCTGCGCGCTGGATCGCTCGCGGCGAACTCGTTGACTTGTTCGACGTACGCTCCGCGCCGCAAGACGGCTACAGCCTCACCGTGCACCAAGCCAGCGACCTTGCCCTTGAATTTGCACAGTGGCTGCGCCGCGAGTGCGCGTCGCTTGAACCGACCGCTCGTGTTGCGTGAATATTTTTCCCGAACAATATTCACGCAAGCGCCGTGAATCCCGATACGATTCGTCTTGAAAATTCACCTTCCATAGCGACGAACGAGTAACCCTCGCGCAATCGCCCCACATAAGGAGAGCCCCATGCCTGTCATCACCACCATCGAAGACCTTCGCGCGCTGGCTGAGAAGCGCGTGCCGCGCATGTTCTACGACTACGCGGACTCCGGCTCGTGGACCGAGAGCACCTATCGTGGCAACGAAACGGATTTTCAGTCGATCAAGTTTCGCCAACGCGTCGCCGTCAACATGGAGAACCGCACGACCAAAACGAAGATGGTCGGTCAGGACGTCGCCATGCCCGTCGCGATTGCGCCCGTCGGCTTGACCGGCATGCAACACGCGGACGGCGAAATTCTCGCCGCAAAGGCAGCCGAAAAATTTGGCATCCCGTTCACGCTCTCGACAATGAGCATCTGCTCGATCGAAGACATCGCAAGGAACACGCAATCGCCGTTCTGGTTCCAGCTCTACATGATGCGCGACCGTGATGCGATGGTGCGCATGATTGAGCGCGCTAAAGCCGCGCGTTGTAGCGCGCTGATGCTCACGCTCGACCTACAAGTCATTGGTCAGCGCCACAAAGACCTGAAGAACGGCCTGACCGCGCCGCCGAAGCCCACGATCGGCAACATCATCAACCTCATGACCAAACCGCGCTGGTGCCTTGGCATGGCAGGCACACGTCGTCACACGTTCGGCAATCTCGTTGGCCACGTCAAAGAAGTCACCGACATGAAGTCGCTCTCGTCGTGGACCAACGAGCAATTCGACCCGCGGCTGTCGTGGCCCGACGTCGAATGGGTCAAAGAGCAATGGGGCGGAAAGCTCATCCTCAAAGGTATTCAAGACGTCGAAGACGCCGAACTCGCCGTGAAGAGCGGTGCCGACGCCATCGTCGTCTCGAATCACGGCGGGCGCCAACTCGACGGCGCAGAAACCTCCATCCGCGCGCTGCCCGCCATCGTCGCGGCAGTAGGCGACAAAATCGAAGTGCACATGGACGGCGGCATCCGCTCCGGCCAAGACGTGCTCAAAGCCTGGGCACTCGGCGCAAAAGGCACTTACATCGGCCGCGCCATGGTCTACGGCCTCGGCGCCATGGGCGAAGCAGGCGTCACCAAAGCCCTACAAGTCATCCACAAAGAACTCGACGTCACGATGGCGTTTTGTGGTCACACGAATATCAACACGGTCGACAAACGAATCTTGTTGCCGGGAACGTTCCCCACTGCGTAACCAGCGGTAGGGTGGGCAACTCGTTGCCCACGCGTCACACCAAACGCGCCTACACAAAAAATGTCCCATTTCCGACGTTCTTACACTGCGGGCGGCACCTTCTTTTTCACAGTCGTCACCTACCGTCGGCAGCGCTTCCTTTGCGACGATGACGTGCGCACGGCATTGCGCGAATCAATTCGTCGTTGTCGCGAGGTGCATCCTTTCGAGATCGACGCGTGGGTGTTGCTTCCCGATCACATGCATTGCATTTGGACTTTGCCGGAGGGCGACGCGGACTTTTCAACGCGATGGAATGTGATCAAACGCGGCGTCACGCGGCGCGTTGGGGCGCGATTGCAACGCGACCATCTGATGAATGAATCGAAGGCCGCGCATCGCGAATCAACGCTATGGCAACGTCGATTTTGGGAGCATCAAATTCGTGACGATGACGACTTTCGTACGCACATCGATTACCTACATTTCAATCCGGCGAAGCACGGTTTGGTGGATCGCGTCACCGATTGGCCGCATTCCTCGTTTCATCGCTACATAGCGGACGGCACGTACGCCGTGGATTGGGCGTCACCGTTAGATTCGCTCATTCGTGTGCGCGATATGGAGTGACGCGTGCGCAACAAGTTGCCCACGCTAAGACCGCGGCTGTTGCGCCGGAGAACTTTGGCGTGTCGCTGTTTGCCATTGGTCTTCGAATGCGGCTTCAATTGCAGACTCGTTGGCGAGGTCGCTAAAGTTCATATTTGAGTCTGTCAGATAACCGTAGTTTGTACCGAATGGCATTCCAAAAATAGCAAGCCCGTTCGCGTCGAACGCGATTTCTCTCATGGGCGCACCCGCATCGTCAGTTTCAATCCACCATTCGCTTGCCTCTGCAAGGCGGCTGTCAAAGTCTGGATTTGCACGCGGTAATATTTTGGTTAACACGCCAGCGAGCGCATGAAAAAGTGTCGATTCAAGGAGCCCGTCTCGCGGCGGCGAGCTTACTTTTTGCGGAATACGCCAACGAACATACTTCATGCA
>JAKPSO010000325.1 GCA_029571495.1 Pseudomonadota bacterium | reverse complement strand
TTCACGATACGGCACGAACGCCGCGTGCGAGGCCAGCACCTCGGGAATCGCAGCGAACACTACGTCGTCACGGACCACGTCAACGATGCTTGCCACCCATGCTGAAAATCACGAGCGCGACGATGATGAACGCGAGCACGGCGAGCGTGATCTTGATCCAACTCTTTGGATATTCGCCTTCGATCTTTCCTGTGACGGCGTTGATGATGACTTGAAAATCCTTGGCGCTGTAGGTGTACGTGAGGAGCCACACTGGCGCGAGGATGTGCTTAAACGTCTGCCGCGAAAAATCGGCGTTGACTTGCAGATTGCGCTGCGTGTCGCCCGGCACTTGTTGCGAGCACAGTTGCTGCGTTTCGCCCATCATGCGCTCGCGACTCAGCTTCGCGGCGGCTATCAAATCGAATTGATAGCGCTCAACCGTCCACCCGCTCACGTACGCCGCGTCGTATGGCTTTAAGGCCTTGCCGCCGGTGTCGGTAGTGGGAAACGGTTCGACGCCGCGCAATAGCGAGGGGTGAACGCCCTTGGAGCCACAAACGAGCGTGTCATCGAAGAAATGGTTGAGGCTGCCCGACGCGTATTCCCAACGCGTGCGTTGCACTTGACGCGTCTTTTGCTCGCCGTTGTCGTAGTAAGTTTCGGTCTCGTAGTAGTAATACCCGGCTTCGGCTTGCCAGCGCGCATCAACAAGCGCGTCGAACGTCCAGTACGGCAGGTACACGCCCTTGACAGTGTCGGTCATGGCCTTGTGCTTAAGCGCGTTGGGCGCCCACCAGAGCTTGCCGTACCAGGCGCGAATAATCTCGCGCGCTTTCGGTTCGGCGACCTGAAACGGCAACACGCCCTCGGGGCGAATCACGTCGTCGGTTTCGTCGTAATCGACGATGGCGGACGCGCCACAGAATTCGCAGGACTTGGCTTGTTTCGCTTCGTCGAAGACGCTGATAGCTTGGCAGGAATTGCACTTGATCATGCGCTTGGTACGCGCCCAGCCGCGTGCTTCGCCTTGCACGTTCCGCAGCGCCGCAACGAGGTCATGCTCGACCACGTCGGTCGACTGCATGCCAGGCATCGTCTCCGTCGCGACAGGCATCGGCGCTTCGGTGCCGCAGAAGGCGCAGATGAGCTTTTGCTTGGCCGGGTTCCACACGGCTTCACCGCCGCAGGCGACGCAACTGTATTTGCTGCGCGCGGCTTTTTCGGGAGCGGTGGCGGCGGAGTGGGTGGCGGTGTGTCTGTCAATCATCGGTTTATTCTTCAGTTGTCCGACCCTTCGCTTCGCTCAGGGCGAACGGTGGTCAATACATCCGTTCGCCCTGAGCGAAGCGAAGGGTTTGAAGCTTGAGCAAGCGCGATCTTCTTTGCTCGCGTCCATCCCTTTATTTTGCGCTCCGCTTCCAGTGCGGCGATTCGACTCTCAAATTCTTGGCTCCAAATTAAGTGCACTGGCCGACGTTTGAATGTGTAGCAATTTTCGAAGTACCCGTCCTGGTGCTGCGCGAAGCGTCGCTCCAAGTCGTCCGTGTGTCCGGTGTAGAGCGCGCCGTCAGCGCATTCGACGATGTAACACCAGAACGGTTTCATGGTTCTCCGTGGCTTCAGACCCTTCGCTGCGCTCAGGGCGAACGGTGAGTGAGAACGGTGAATGGAGAAACCCGTTCTCCCTGAGCCGAAGGCGAAGGGTTTGATGATTGGAAGTATTCAGCTTTTCATTCCCGGCGACTATCCGACGGCGCTCACAGGTCGAATACATACAAACTCGACTACGTAGCAAACACGCCGCAAACGACTGTATAGCAGTCGTTCACGGCACAAAGCTATTAGCCCAACTAGCCCTTCAAAAACGCATCCACGGCTTCACGTGTGATGCGCCACTGAGTGCCGATCTTACGGCCTTTGAGCGCGCCGGAATCTAGCTCAGCAAGCACGTCTGATTCGGCGACGCCCAGCGCCTGCGCTACTTGCGCCGGGTTCATAAGCTCCATCGCGGGCGCGGCGGCTGGAGCGGCAGCTGCGGGCGCGGCACCCGTGTTCATTGCGCCGGGCACCATGCCGCGCGGCGCGTTCGGGTTTGCGCCGACAGTGCCGCCCGGTTGCTGATTCATTTGCTGCGCGACGCCGAGGCCCATCGCGAATTCTGCGCCCATGCCCATCGTGCCAGCCTTTCCTTCGCCCACGGCGTTGGCCATGTTGTAGCGAATGTATTCGCCCATGTCGCCGATGGTAGTCATCGCGCCGCGCTTGTCGATCGCTTGCTCCACTTCCGGCGGCAGCGAGACGTTTTCGATATTGAACGCCGTGATTTCGATGCCGTATTTCGACGTCGTGAGCGGATTGATCGCGGGCAGCAATGCGTTGCCGATGTCGCTGTATCGCGCGGCAACATCAAGCGCTGGAATCTTCGCGTTGGCGATCGCTTCGGTGAACACCGTGACGATCTTCGAACGCATCACATCCGCAAATTCGTCGAGACGGAAATGGTTGTCTGTGCCGGCGACTTCTTTCAGAAACAGCGGCGGGTTCACGATCTTGAAATCGTACTGACCGAACGCGCGCATGCGCACCACGCCGAAGTCGGCGTCGCGCATCATGATCGGGTTGGCGGTGCCCCACTTGTTGCCCGCGAAGGTTCGCGTGGTGACGTAATAAACGTCGGCCTTGAACGGCGTTTCGAAACCGTATTTCCAGCCGAGGATCGTCGACATGACGGGAATGTTTTCCGTCGTCAACGTGTGCTTGCCTGGGCCGAGTGTATCGGCGTATTTGCCGAGGTAAACGAACTGCGCGACCTGGCTTTCGCGCACGATCAATTGCGCGTTGTTCTTAATCTGCTTGTCATCGTCCGGCCAGCGGTACGAGAGCGTGTCGCGCGAATCATCTTGCCATTCGATGATCTCGATTAGCTCTTTTTTGATGAAGTCCATAAGGCCCATGGTTTTCTCCCTTTGGTCGAAAAGTGAACAGTGATCGGTGAACGAAGTGACTTATCTCGCGGCTACTTTCATTTGTGCCGCATTCAAACGTGCTTCCAGTTGCTCTTTCGGAATCGCACCAGCGACCATGCGGCCGTCGGCTAGGAAAAACGACGGCGTCGCACGAACCCCAAGTTTCTGACCGAGCTCGACGGTCGCATCTACAGGGTTCTTGCAATCGGTCTTAGCGCTAGCGTCGAACTTCTTGCGCAGCACCGCGTCATTCCAAGCTGCAAGGCGATCTTTGGCACACCAAATTGCTTTCTGTTTCTTGCGTGCGGCAGGGTGCAGCGAATCAATTGGGTACATGAACGTGTAAATCGTCACGTTGTCGACGCTCTCCAAGGTCTGCTCCAATCGAGTGCAGAACGGGCAATCGACGTCGCTGAACAAATACATCACGCGCTCGCCTTTGCCACGCACGGACTTGATCGCATCGGCAACAGGAAATTGTTTTACGTCCACCGCGGTGAGTTCCGCCGTGCGCTCTTCGGTCAAATTGACCATCGTCGCGCCTTCGATCAGATTGCCGACAATGAAATGCGTCAATTTGTCGTCAAAATAAATCATGTCGTCGCCAACCATCGCTTCGAACAGCCCCGGCAACACCGATGCGCGAACGCCCTTGATCGGAGCGCCCTTAAAGCGTTCTTCAAGCGTCTTTTGCACTTCGGCGAGTTTGGCTGGCGACGCAGACTGCGCGTTCGGGTTCGTCACAGCGGAAGTCGCGAGAACGGCGCCCGCTGGGGGTTGTTGCGCATTGCAGGCAGCCAGCAGAACGCTGGCAACAAACAACGCGGCGAAAGATCGTTTCATGAAGGGGTTTTCCTAGAGTGCGGCGATTAGAACGCCTATTGAGACGCAGCGGAAGACAGCGTGCGACGAAATGCGGGTAGATGCCCTAAAAGACGCATTCCAGCGTCGCCAGCCGCCATCAGCAGCGGATGTTCAGATTGATTGTAGAGACGCAGCAGACTATCCGTCGCTAGCTGCATGGCGAAGGTTGGACCGAATCGCTCGCGGCGATAACGAGCCAACAAGAGGGCATGACCAGCGTCACTGTGCACTTCGCCAGCGCGCCGCAATAGGTCAGCCAGGCACCGCGCGTCCGCGAGCCCGACGTTAACGCCCTGACCCGCCAGCGGGTGCATTGCGTGCGCCGCGTCGCCAACCGCCAGAAACCGTGGCGCGACTGGATCGGCCAAGCGAAGCAAGGTGAGCGGAAATTGCCTTGCTTCGCTTGGCCGATCCAGTCGCGCCACGGTTTCTAGATCGGAAGAGC
>JAKPSO010000854.1 GCA_029571495.1 Pseudomonadota bacterium | reverse complement strand
GACGATGGCGCTGATGCAGGGCGTGATGAACACGTTTGTGATTTTCCTGTCGCGCGTGATCGGGTATTTCGTTGATCGCGTACTGTTCAAAAACGACGAACGCTCCGGACCCGGCATTGGTTACACAATCACGGTGTTTGTACTCGATATGCTGCTCGGTGTCGTCGCGCACATGATCGTGGCGTGGTTCTCGCGCTATCGTGAATTCCGCGCCGATGCTGGCTCCGCGGAACTGATGGGCAACAGCCGCCCGATGGTCAGCGCGCTGGCGCGTTTGGGTGGGCTGCAACCGGGCGAATTGCCCGCGAACGTGAAGGCGATGGGCATCAGCGACTCGGCTGGTTTCGCGGCGCTGTTCTCGACGCACCCGCCGATGGAAGCGCGTATTCGTGCGCTGCAAGAGCGCAAGTAAGCTGCACCACTGCACAGAACACATGGGCCTCTCGGGGCCCATTTTTTATGGTTGTCTACCTTGTCATGCCTCCCCTACAGCGTAGGGGAGGTGCCCGCAGGGCGGAGGGGTAGATCGCACACGCTGATTGTCGTGATCCGCGCGGCCACCAACCCCTCCGGCGCTTTGCGCCACCTCCCCTGCGTGGCAGGGGAGGCACGGGGGCGCATATTGCTGGCGATCACGCTTCGGCGTTATCCTTCCTGCATGAATGCCGAACTATTGCCCACGTGGTCCCTCCTGAGCGTCTTTCTGGTGGCGAGCTTGGTGCTTGCCGTGACGCCCGGTCCGGGCGTGATTTACATCGTGACGCGTAGCGTGGCGCAGGGGCGGCGCGCAGGTGTCGCGTCTGTCGCGGGCGTGGCGCTCGGGAATTTCGGCTGCGCGGTGGCGGCGTCGCTTGGACTAGCGGCGTTGTTTGCCACTTCGGCGGTGGCGTTTGCGGTCGTGAAGTACGCAGGCGCGGCCTATTTGATTTGGTTGGGGATCAAGGCCTTGCGCGCGAAGGCGGTCGCGCAGGCGACGGTCGCGGCGGGCGAAGTGCCGCTCTGGCCGGTGTTTCGCGAGGGTTGTGTTGTTGCACTGTTGAACCCGAAAACCGCGATCTTCTTTACGGCGTTTCTGCCGCAGTTTATGACGCCGGGCATTGGCGGCGCGACGGCGTTTTTGCAGGCGCTGCTGCTTAGCGCGATGTTCGTGTTCATCGCGGCGATGACGGACGCGGCGTACGCGGTTCTCGCGGGGGCGATCGCGCCGAAGCTGTCGGGAAGCGCGCGAGCAGGGGGCGTGGCGCGAGCGACGGCGGGCTGGTCGTTTATCGCGCTTGGGATCTTTGCGGCACTGTCCGGGCGGAAGGTCTAGCCACTCGCGCGCAAGCCCCGACGTGATTTATTTCAGCGATTTGTAGGCGCGGACTCGGCCGCGCTTGCGTCCGGCGTATCTTCATGCGACTAAGCGACGCCAGGTCGTCGCCTACAAAGCGAACGTGTGGAGCGGATTTGACGAGGATGTAGGCGCGGACTTGGCCGCGCTTGCGTCCGGCGTATCTTCATGCGACTAAGCGACGCCAAGTCGTCGCCTACAACAGGAACCGAGCGACGCCAAGTCGTCGCCCGCCCGTTACTCGTGCGTCGTTGCTACTCGGCTTTCGCGAGACGACGCTTTTGCACGTCGGCCGCCAGTTGGCGCAGCACGATTTCGGTATTTGCCCAATCGATGCACGCGTCGGTGATCGAGACGCCATAGGCGAGCTCTTTGCCCGGCGCGAGGTCCTGGCGGCCGGGGTTCAAGTGCGATTCGATCATCACGCCGAAGATGCGGTCGTCGCCAGCGGCCATCTGGCGACCGACGTCCGCCGATACTTCAATTTGTTTGTCGTGCTGCTTGCTCGAATTGGCGTGCGAGAAGTCGATCATGATGCGCTGCGGCAGACCGGCCTTCGCAAGCTCCGCGCCGGAGGCCTCAACGCTCGCGGCGTCGTAGTTCGGCGCTTTGCCGCCGCGCAGGATGACGTGGCAGTCTTCGTTGCCGTTGGTGGACACGATTGCGCTGTGGCCGCCTTTGGTGACGGAGAGGAAAAAGTGCGGCGCGGCGGCGGCCTTGATCGCGTCGACGGCGATCTTGATGTTTCCGTCGGTGCCGTTCTTGAAGCCCATCGGGCAGCTCATGCCGGATGCAAGCTGGCGATGCACTTGGCTTTCGGTAGTGCGCGCGCCGATCGCGCCCCAGGAGATCAGGTCGGCGTAATACTGCGGCGTCAGCGTGTCGAGGAACTCGGTCGCGGCCGGGACGCCCATCTCGTTGATGTCGAGCAGCAGTTCGCGCGCGAGGCGCAGGCCTTCATTGATCTTGAAACTGCCGTCCAGGTATGGATCGTTGATGAGGCCTTTCCAGCCGACGGTCGTGCGTGGTTTTTCGAAGTAAACGCGCATCACGACGACCAAGTCGCGTGCGAGTTCGTCGCGCAGGACCTTAAGCTTTTTGGTGTATTCGAGCGCCGCTTTTTTGTCGTGAATCGAGCAGGGGCCCACAATCACTACCAAACGGTCGTCCGCGCCGTGCAGCACTTTGTGAATGTCGCGACGCGTGTCAAAAATCAGTTGCTCGGTTTTGGCGTTGACTTTGAATTCACGAAGCAGATGCGACGGTGGGGCGAGTTCAAAAATGTCCTTAATTCGGACGTCGTCGATCTGGTGGTTCAGGGCTGCGGTCATAACATTTCCTTGTTGCGATGCAATGATTTTACGTTAAGCAAGAAAATTGCGCGTAGTTGTCGAAATGTTCGACTAGAAAGAATATTGTTGCTTAGAAAAAGAATTCAGAGACGTAATGTGTCTAAAAATAGAGTTTGCAATAAATTGGCTTTATCACGCTTTCGACCGTGGTGCGGCGATTAGCGGGACAAATCACCGCTAGTCGACTTACTGAAAAACATGGCGCGAACGACCGTAGAACAGTCGTTACGTTATAAAAGGCGTACCGGACTTCCGGCAAAAAAAAGAGCCCGTCAACGACGGGCTCGTGAGGTGTTGCGTGCGTGCGGGGAGGGGGCCGCACACGCATTGCGGTCACCGGGGGAGGGACCGCAGGTGCCGGCGCGGGGAGCGCCAGCGGCACACGCACTCGTTGCAAAGCGCGCTACCGGAGCCACCGCAGTTGAGGTTGCAGAGGCCTTATCTATAAAGACGCGATGCCGTTCAAAAATGCGACACCGTCGCAGAGATTTTTTCCGGACTATTTTTTGTAGCGCTGGCGATCCCGCGTCAGTAGAAGAACAGCCCTTGTAATGTGGCCGGTACGTCAGACGCCGATTCGCGGCCCACAGCGTTGGCGAATCGTTCGCGAGCTGCAAGCGCGGCTTTGCTGTCGGTATCTTTGCTCGACGCGATCGCTTCCGCGTAGCGAAGCGCCAGCACCACTCGGTGCTGATCACCTAACTCTTTAGGTCGAGATTCTTGTGCAGTGCGAAGTACTTCCTGGGCTTCCGGTGCATCCGCAAGCGCCAACAACAACGCTACACGAGTGGTGAACGCGAAGTACTGGTACGCGCCACGTTGCGGTTTGCGTGTCTTGAACTGTCGGTAGAGAGCGGGTACGACATCCTTCAGCCGGCCCTGCGCGATCGCCAACGTATTTCGGGCCGATTCGTACGAGCGGAAGTCCGGGCCGTCCGACAACTTCTCCGAATTCACGAACGCGCTGACTTGAGCGAACAGCTGCTCCATCGCTGCGACATTGTTAAGCGCCGCCGCGACGTAAAGCAACCGCCAACGGAAACGAAACAGTCGTCGCGCTGCTGCTTGGTTTGCCGGAGCGTTGGTTACCGCCAAGAGTTGGTCGAAGCGTCGGCGCAAATCGGCGCTCGGTGCCAGCGCGAAGAGTGTGTCAACTTCTAACAAATCGAGCTTCGCATACTCCACAGCGAGGTCCAGGTTCGGACCGCTAGCCAAACGATCGACACGATCCTGATACGCACGATTCGCTGCGGTCGGCGATCCATGGCGCATTTCGAAGAAGGCAATTTCGTCGAGAACTTGTAGACTGTGTCGATTGTTGCGCCCGGCGAGATTGTCCCACTTGGCAATAAGTGCGACCGCGCGCTCCTGAAGGCCGGTGGTATCTCCCACCGCCAGTTGCACTGCGATTAAATTACTCAGGTAACCAAGTCCCGCTTTGGTCTTGTTTTCCGGTGGATGCAAATAAGTGGATTCGTGCTTTTTGAGCAGCGCGAATTCGTTGAGTAAGTCTCCTTTCACTGCGAAAATTGCCGCGCGCTCGCCGTCAATTTCTGCCTCGTCCCAGGTGGTTTTTTGTCCTGATTTTTCGATGAATTCGCTGTACCGGCTCAGCGCCTTTTCAGCTTTGTCCGGTTGTCCCCCGTCGTTGTATACGGACACGGCGCTAAGCAGCGCGGAACGGTACAAGTTCGGCTGCGACTTTGAATGCCGCTCGGTCGCGGCGAGCAGGTGGTCAACGCGCTTTAAGGCTTCTCTACCGCGATCTGATCGCGCGAGAATGAGGCAAAGCGTAGTCTCCGCGGCTAGGGCGCGCGGCGAGTCAGGGCCAAACAATGAGGCGGCACTCGCATACGACTGCTCCGCTAACGGCAGCGCATCGCCGTTGCGCCCGAGTGACGTGTAGAGATTTGCCAGCGTGGCGTTTAGGCGTTCTTGAGTTTCTGGAACCCCCGAGAAGCGGCTGCCTACTTCGGTGCGCGCTTGTTCGAGTAACACGGAACTGCTGGCCCATTGCCCGCCATGAAAATCGGGATCCGCTTTTCGGAAAATGTCTACGAGAAACTCGGTCGCTTGATTGGCCCTTACCGCTTCGGTTTGTGCGCGCTGGTACTGCGAAATGGAAACAACCAAGCCGGCGGCCAGCGCTGCAATGAGAGTCGCTGTGAGTCCGACGGGGAGCCAATTTCTACGCAGCCAGAGTCTGGTGCGGTAGCTGCGATCCTCACGACGCGCGGCGATGGGGCGACGCTCGGCCCAGCGGCGTAAGTCGGAGACAAACGCCTCCATTGAGCGGTAACGGTCCGCAGGGTCGATGCGCATGGCGCGTGCGATGATGGCGTCGATGTCGCCCACGAGGCGCGCGGCGTCAGTGGGCGGCGCTATGTTGTCTTTGGTGTTTTGCGGCGGACGCGCTTTCGCGGCTTCCGAAACCCGTTGTGGCACGAGATGCAGTACGGCATGCTCCAGCGCCGCGCGGCCAGGCTTCTCGGGCGTGTGCGCGCGATGACCGGCGAGGAGGTGGTAGGCGAGACTTGCGAGCGAGTAAATGTCGCTGGCCACGCCGGAGGCTTCGCCGGTGATTAGTTCGGGCGCGGCGTACTCGACGGTGAGGCCGCGGCCCGCGATCTTCGTGACTTCGGAGCTTGTCGTTTCCTCGTGTTCGGTCTTTTCGAGCAGCCCCGCGACGCCGAAATCGAGCAGCTTGGCACGGCCGCTCGGCGTTACCAACACGTTTGACGGTTTGAGGTCACGGTGTACGACGAGTTGCGAGTGTGCGTACGCGACCGCTTCGCCGATTTCGCGAATGATGGCAACGCGCGCGTCTACCGTTTTCGCGTGTTCGGCGACGTAGTTAAGAAGCGGACTGCCTTCGATGTATTCGAGGACGAGAAAGGGCTGTCCGAACAATCGACCCGCGTCGATCAGGCGGGCAATGCCCGGATGATTGAGCCGCGCAAGGAGCGCGCGCTCTTGCGCAAAGCGCGCTTCAAAGCGTTCGCTGTCGCCATCGGATTTGAGGAACTTCACGGCTGCTTTGGCGTGATAAAGGCCGTCGGCGCGCGTCGCGAGCCACACTTCGCCCATCCCGCCGACGCCAATGATTTCCTCGAGCCGCCACGCGCCACAAAGCTCGCCCGCGTGCCGCTTGTACTTCGCGCGTGCTCTGTCCGCTCGTAAAGCGCGCTGCAAAAGGTCGTCAAATCCCTTCTCGGCCGTTGTTCCGATGACCGGCGCCAGCTGCGTCGTCAGGCCGGCCAGCGGGTGTCGCACGACGTTGGTGACGAGAGTTTGCGCGTGTGCGCGGCCGAGCAGTCGCCGGACTTCGTTGGCGACGCGCGGGTCGCCCTTGGCGAGTTGCGCGAGAAACGCCGGACGCGAGAGTTCGTCGGTTTCCAGCGCTTCGTCGAACGCCGCGTTCACAGCCTTCCACAGCGCCGCATCAAATTCGGACGCTGTAGGCGTGGGCGGGCTTGGGGAGTCAGTCATTGCCCTGTAAAGGACGCGAATGACGTGAAAGTTGCGCCAGTGATCAACACTGCGTTCGGGAACGCTGCGTTAAACGCGAGCGTTGGCGACGTCAAGCCACTCCGCGAGCAGCGCGCGGGCTTTAGTGATCTCTCGATTCACGGTCCGCGTCGAAATGCCGCGTGCTTCGGCCGTTTCTTCAATCGTCATGCCGCAGAAAAAATGCAGCTCGGAGGTCTGGTACATACCTTCATCGATGAGCTTGAGCCGCTCTAACGCTTGGTCGAGCGCGAAAACGTCCATCGCAGGAAGCCAGCTGTCGGGCGCCGAGTCGGCATGCGACAGCGTCAACAGCGTGACGCCACCGCCGCGCTTTTCGGCGTCGCGTGCACGGACGAAATCGATCACGATCGAACGCAAGACTTTTCCGACGTATGCGAAAAATTGCACCCGCGTGTCGCCCATCAGCCCCTCGCGTTCAGCCATGCGCATGAAGCCTTCATGCACCAACGCCGTCGCGTTGAGTCCTGTTACGCCGCCCGCTTGAGCGAGACGGGCACGGGCCACACGTTTGATTTCGGGATACAGTTCCGAATAGAGCGCGCTCATCGCCGCGGCATCGCCATTGGCGGCTAATTGGAAAAGTTCAGGGGTGACGGTTGGCATAGTTTTCCGCTAAGAATCGTCTTTTTACCTTTTATCTCGCGCAACGTAAACAAAATCTGCCTTGTATCGGCACGTCGAAACCCACCGTAGGTGATTGAAATGACTCAACAAATTCTCCGAAACGCGCGAATTTTCGACAGTATTGCCGGTGTCGTCGGGGAACCGGCGACGATTGTCGTCGCCGAAGGCAAGATTTCGGCGGTATTGCGCGCGGGAGAGGCGGCGCCCGCGGGGCCAAGTGTCGACGTGGGCGGTCGCACTGTGCTGCCCGGCCTGATCGACTGTCACGTACACGTTATGGCGGTGCACCATGATGTGTGGCAGCTTTCCATGCAACCGCCGAGCTACATCACGGCACAGGCGAGGCACGTGCTTGAAGGCATGTTGGACCGTGGCTTTACGACCGTGCGTGATGCGGCAGGCGCGGATTACGGCGTGCAACTCGCGATTGAGCGCGGATTTCTGCGTGGGCCACGGCTGTTTTTCGCGGGTGCGCCGCTATCGCAAACCGGAGGACACGCCGACATCCGGCCACGTGGCGTGCAGGAGTTCATTTGCACATGCGCCGGTTTGGGCTTGTTTCCGGCCCTAGCCGACGGCGTACCCGAAGTGCGCCGTGCTGTGCGAGAGCAGCTCCGAAGCGGCGCCAACCAAATCAAGATCATGGCGGGCGGTGGTGTGGCGAGCCCTACTGATCCCATCGATGGAACGCAGTACTCGCTCGAAGAACTCACCGCTGCGTGCGAGGAGGCGACTGCCGCAAATACGTACGTGATGGCGCACGCCTATTCGCCGCGCTCGATTACCCGCGCGGTGCAGTGCGGTGTGCGCTCAATCGAACACGGCAATTTGCTCGACGAGGCCTCCGCCAAGGTGATGAAAGCGCATGGCGCGTATCTTGTACCCACGCTTGCGACCTACGCCGTGCTGGGCGACGAGGGCAAGCGATTGCTGTGGAGCGCGGAGCAGTTAGCAAAACTCGACCGTGTGAAAGACGCTGGCACGCAGGCCATCGCGATTGCAAAGGCACACGGCGTGCCGATCGCATTTGGCACCGACTTGCTCGGTGCGATGCATCCGCAACAAAACATTGAATGGAAGCTCCGGTCCGGTGTACAAACGGCGGTGGAAATTTTGCAAGGCGCCACGAGTATCGCCGCCAAACTTTTGAATCAAGAAGGCAAGCTCGGCGTGATCGCCCCCGGCGCGCATGCCGACTTGGTCGTTGTGAACGGGGACCCGGTGCAAGACATCACCGTTCTCTGCGACTCCGCGAAGGCGCTCGCGGGGGTCATGAAGGCCGGCGTGTGGGAGCGCGCGCTGGTGTGATGCGCGACCGGTGAGGCGCGTTCTGTCTATCATGGCGAATCGGCAACATTGCGGGCTAATTGCGCTATGAGTTTCAAAGAAAAATGTGTGGTCGTCACTGGC
>JAKPSO010000853.1 GCA_029571495.1 Pseudomonadota bacterium | reverse complement strand
GCCAATACCCGCGCCACCCGAAGTGCTGCACACAAAATTTAGCGTATCCGCGGGCGGAGATCGCGTGTTTGATCATTCGACTGGACTAATATGGTGGCGGTGTCTTGAGGGGCAAAAGTACAGTGGAACGGGATGTACCGGGATAGTGAGGAAAGTACCGTACAGTACGATGCTGCGCTCACTTGGGAGAGCTCCATACGCGGATGAGGGGGCAACGTTGATGATTTGTAAATATGGCCTCCAACAGTTCGCCAGACCAGTGGTACCGCCTCTATCTGTGCCAGGCGGCTTCGGTGGCGTTGGAACGGAACACAAAATATGCAACGGAGGCCCATATCCAAGATACGATGAAGGGGTTTTCCCACCGTCGGGCGAAGGCGCGATGCAATTTTGGTCGAACGACCATAACGGCAGAAACGACGAGGGGGCGGTGGCGGGTATTGTTTCGCTGGAGTTCGGCTATGTCACAACTGCGCGCGCGAAATGCCCATTTGCCCGCTGCGATGACCCAACTCGAGCAGTGCGCCGAGTTCAGCACGAATCCGAGGCGGACAACAAGTGGTTTTGGTTTTTCGAGTCGCCAAACGTTGAAGAATTGAAAGCGAAAATTTCTCCGACGCGATTGAAGTGGGAACAACGCAATATTGAGTTTCACACGCCAGCCAGTGGCCGCTGGCCGCGCCCTTCGTTGGGACGTACTTTACTGGTTAAGTCACTCGAATTGATTCAAACGTCCACGGGAAATTTGCCATCGGTACGGGCCAAACCTTTTCGGCGCGAAGCGCAAACAGACGTCATTGCGAAGGGCGAGTTTGAAACGAGTGCCGCGTTTGAATTGCGCCGCGCTGAAGCGAGCAGAAAAGCTGAACAGGCGGCAGATGCCGAATTCGCGAAAGATATGGCCGAGTTTGAAAGAGAAGTGAAACAGCGTCAGGATGCAGTGCAACTCGCTAGCGCCAACGCTCGTAGCAACGAGTTCACGCAAACCAAGGTTAAGGAAGCTTGGGAAAGTTTGTGGCCTGAACTACTTGGTAATCCCGTATTAACCGACGTTCAGTACAACGCAGACAAAGGCGAATTCGAGGCTACGCTCGTGGCAGAGCGGGGCGGATGGAGTCAGAAAATTAGTGCACCAGTACCCATTGCGGACGCGCCGCGCGTCAAGCAGGATTTGCTAAGCGGAAAAATTGCCCCGGAAGTGACAGTGCTATTTCCCAGTATGGCCGTCGAATGGGTTTTGGTGGAAAACGCGGCGCAGCGTGCCAAGCGATTTGACGATGCGAAAAACTCTATTCCTCGGTTAGAGGCGCTCATTGCAGAGTTCCCTAGTAGCAAGGATGCTGTTGACGCGCGCTCGCTTATTTTCGCCCTTGCAAAGACACCGAAAGAGCTCGTCGCTCTGATTGAGAAGTACACGACGTGGAATGAATCCAAAGACGCAAAGCGGCGCTTGCCGCAGTTACAGAAAGACGCTTATCAGCGCGCCGTTCAAACTGGGTCGTCAAGCGCCTACAAAGAATTTCTAGATGGATTCGCGGGCGCTGATCCCAGCAATTTGCGGGTTGCCGCGCAAAAAGCGCTTAACGCGGCGGCCGCTCGCGAGGAGCGCGAGCGCCGTGAGTCCGACGCACAATACGAACGAGATCGCCCGCTTCGTGAAGCTCGGAACCTATGTCAAGCGCAGGTCAATACGTGCATCGCGAGCTGTCCACGAGATAGAGTTTTGACAACTCAGCCGGACACTAGCTGTGAAAGCCGGTGCAAATCAGTGCGATGCTAGGCGCATAGGTCAATGACGCCGGTCGATATACGCTTCTCATCACATCGAAACTGCTGGAGAATTTACGGAATACGGATGCGTGTTTGATGTGATTTTCGCCGCGTAAATCCCGCGTCAAAATCAGCGACGTGGACGACACACTTCTCGGGCGCATAATTCGCCCCATGAAAACCCGCGTTTACGTTGAAACCTCGGTCATCAGCTACCTGACCAACCGTCCTGCGTTAGATGTCATCACGGCGGGTCATCAAGCTACCACCTTGAAGTGGTGGGACGAACAGCGCGCTAACTACGATGTCGTTATCTCGCAGTTTGTATTGGATGAGATTGGCGCGGGCGATCCAATGGCCGCAGCGAAGCGGTTGGAATCAGTGGTCGGTATTCCGTTGCTGGATACCGCGCCGGTAGAAATTGCAATGCTCGCTCAGGCGTTAATTGATCGCCGCGCGCTGCCGCAAAAGGCTTTCCTTGACGCCTCACACATTGCTACGTGTGCAGTTTTGGGTGTTGATGTATTGCTCACTTGGAACTTCAAGCATATTGCGAACGGCGCGATGATGCGACATATCGAACGGGTGTGCGCGGAAAACGGGTTCGATTGCCCGCAGCTTTTAACGCCTCTTCAACTTTTAGGAGACGATCATGTGGACTGACCCTGTCGTAGAAGAAATTCACAAAATTCGCGAAAAAATGCTCGCAGAGGTTGGTGGCGACACAGCGAAACTGATGGCCAAGATTCGCGAAAATCAAGCGACCAGCGGACGCGTTATCGTTGGTGAAGTGCGTCGTCGTGCTGTTGACTCAACCACTGTTCAACAGACAAACCATGTTTAGGTATGCTGCCTACGACTAAGGGCACACATATGCCCCGAGCATCGGTTACAGTTGAGCGGACATAACTCGCAGTAAGAAAACTACCGCTTGCACTGGCGCTTGATGTGCCGTTGGCTGCGCGGGTGAGTGGGCAACTAATTGCCGTGAGCACGTACACTCTCGCCTATGGCTGAAAGACCTCGTACCCGTCGTCAACACATCGACGCTGAACTTGCCGATTT
>JAKPSO010000849.1 GCA_029571495.1 Pseudomonadota bacterium | reverse complement strand
TGCGGCGACGAAAGCCGTGAAAACGACCGGCACCATTTTGCTGCTGATCGGCATTTCGGGTACGTTTGGCTATCTCATTAGCTTATACGGCGTCGCCGAGCTCACGGGCCAAGCGCTCGAAAAACTGACGACCACGCCATGGCTCATTTTCTTGTTGGTGAACGTGATTTTGTTCATCTTAGGCACCTTCCTCGACATGGCGGCGACGATTCTGTTGTGCACGCCGATCTTCCTGCCGATCTGCATGAAATTTGGCATGGACCCAGTGCAATTCGGCATGATCATGTTGATCAACTGCGCGCTGGGGCTCAATACACCGCCCGTTGGAACCGTGCAATTTATTGGTTGCACCATTGGCGGCGTATCGGTCGGGCACGTGATGAAAACAATTTGGCCGTTCTACGGTGCACTCATCGCGGCACTGTTGATCGTGACCTACGTGCCAGCGTTTTCGATGTGGTTACCGGGCTTGCTGCTGAGTAAGTAGTCGTCGACCTACTGCACACCGTACTTGTTCGGTAGCTTGACGTTCTCTTTCATGTACTGGTTCATCGGCAACTTAAACGCGCCGCTCTCAAACCATTTGGCATAGAGCGGCCGAATTTTCCCGGAAGCGAACAAATCGGCAAGCGCAGTGTCGACGAGTTTCGCGAACGCCGGGTCGTCTTTACGAAGCATGATGCCGTACGGTTCGACCGAGAAGAACTTGCCGACGAAGTCATAGGCTGCCGGGTCTTTTGCTCTCGTGGCAAGACCGATCAGCAGCGCGTCGTCATTCGCCACGGCAATGGCTTCGCCGTCTTCCATGCGCTTGAAGCCTTCCGCGTGATCTTTCGCGGTGAGAATCGTGATGCCGAGATTGCGCTCAGTATTGGTTTGTCGGAGCACCGTTTCGGTCGTGGTCTTCTCGGTCACTATGACCGTCTTTCCACGAAGGTCGTTAAGGTCTTTTAGGCCCGCGCTCTTCTTCGCCAGCAAGCGCGCACCGGCGACGAACGTCGTATAACTAAACGCAACGTCTTTTTGTCGCGCCACGGTGTTGGTTGTCGAGCCGCACTCGACATCGACGCGCCCGTCCTTCACCGCCGCGATGCGATCTGCGGGTTTGAGAGGAACAAATTTCAGTTTGATGTCCGAGCGCTTTAACTCAGTTTTCACCTGTTCGTAGATACGCAGGCAAATGTCGACCGAGTACCCCGCCGCTCCACCGCCGTCGTTCACGAACGAGAACGGCGACGAACTTTCACGATGCCCGAGCCGAAACTCGCCGCGCTCGCGCACCGACGATAACGTATCGGCATGAACGCATGCCGAAAACACGCTAAGCGCTATCAAACTCAGGGACCGGGAAAAGAGCGTTGGATTCACTGCATGGACTTTCTAGAAAGCGGCGTGGCATTTTCGGGCGTTGCGCGCCAACGCGGTTGCGTTGTGTCAACATGGTCGCGAGAAATGAGCGTTAGAGCGACTTCTGAAGCGCGTTCATTTGAGCGCATTTCGGCCGCGCCTTGCATCGGGTTAACGCATAGTCCATGCCAGTAATGGCATTGGCGGTTCTGGCGCAATCGTCCTACAGTGCGGACTTCTTTAATCGTCTACGATTTCAACTATGAGTACGCCCGGCCTCTCCTACGTTCCCAATAATCCGCAAAGCCCTTGGCAGATGTACTTGCAACAGGTGGACCGTGTCGCGCCGCACCTAGGACATTTGCAACGTTGGGTCGAAACTTTGAAGCGTTGCAAACGCGTGTTAGCCGTCGATATTCCGATCAACAAGGACGACGGCACCGTCGCGCACTTCGAAGGCTTCCGCGCGCAACACAATCTTTCGCGCGGCCCCGGCAAGGGCGGCGTGCGCTTTCACCCCGACGTGACCATTGACGAAGTGATGGCGCTCTCCGCGTGGATGACGGTTAAGAACGCCGCGCTGAACCTGCCCTACGGCGGTGCCAAAGGCGGCGTGCGCGTTGACCCAAAAGCGCTCACACGAGGTGAGCTGGAGCGTTTGACTCGTCGCTACACCAGCGAAATCGGCCTCATCATCGGCCCCGACAAGGACATCCCCGCGCCGGACGTCAACACCAACGATCAGATCATGGCGTGGATGATGGACACCTATTCGATGAACGTCGGCGCAACGGCGACGGGCGTCGTCACCGGCAAACCCATCGCACTCGGCGGCTCGCTGGGACGGCGCGAAGCGACCGGGCGCGGCGTTTACATCGCGGCCCGTGAAACAGCGCGCGCCATGGGCTTCGACATCAGCGGTGCCCGCGTCGTCGTGCAAGGCTTCGGAAACGTCCGCGGCATCGCAGCAAAACTGTTCCGAGCCGCCGGAGCCGTGGTTGTCGGTTTGCAGGACGCCAACGGGTCGGTGGTGAACGAAGCGGGCATTGACGTTGACGCGGCGCTGGACTACGTCGCGCTCGGCGGCAAGCTCACTGAATTCAAAGGCGCGACGCAAATCACCGAGGGCGAATTCTGGGCGATCAAGAGCGACATCTTCGTGCCAGCCGCGCTCGAAAACCAGCTCACCGAAGCACGCGCAAAAACGATCTCGACGCGCTTGGTCGTCGAAGGCGCCAACGGCCCGACGACACCCGCCGCCGACGACATCCTGCATGACCGAAACATCATCGTAGTGCCCGACGTCATCGCCAACGCAGGCGGCGTCACGGTCAGCTATTTTGAATGGGTGCAGGATTTTTCGAGCTTCTTCTGGACCGAAGCCGAAATCAACGACCGCCTAGAGCGCATCATGGTCGAAGCGCTAAAAGCCGTCGTCGCCGCATCTGAGAAACACAAAGTATCGCTACGCACCGCTGCGTTCATCATTGCGTGCACTCGTGTGCTCGCCGCGCGTGAATTGCGCGGGTTGTATCCGTAACCCAGCAGCTTTCGGCCCGTAGCGACTGATCAACGGTCGATACGGGCTAAATTTCGTGCAAGTCGACTTATACGAAAAACAGCACCAAAGCGTTTACAGACGGTCGATACAGCGAAAAGCCAAGCACACAGGCGCAATCGGTTCCTGCGCCGCAACGCCGCGCGCGCCGGCCGTCCGTTACTCGCGCCACCCGTTCGTAATCGGGTAACGCCAATCGCGGCCATAGGCGCGGGGTGTGATGCGGGGGCCGACGGGGGCTTGGCGCCGTTTGTATTCATTGATGCGCAGGAGGCGCACGACCTTGTCCACGTCCGGTCCAGGCAGTCCACGCGCTTTGATCTCAGCGGCACTCAAATTGTCTTCAACGTACAGCGACAAGATTTCGTCGAGCACCGGATATTCGGGCAGCGAGTCCTGATCTTTTTGATCGTGCCGAAGCTCCGCCGACGGTGGCCGCACGATCACGCGCTCTGGGATCACGCGACCAAGCGTGTTGCGGTAATTCGCCATCTCATAGACAAGTTCTTTATCGCAATCTTTGAGCACCGCAAAGCCGCCCGCCATATCGCCGTACAGCGTCGCGTAGCCCGTGGTCATTTCGCTCTTGTTGCCCGTCGTCAGTACAAGGTGGCCAGTCTTGTTGGAGATGCCCATCAGGATCGTGCCGCGAATACGCGACTGCAAGTTCTCCTCGGACGCGTCGACCGGATAGCCTTTGAACTGGTCGGCGAGCGCCGCCTCGAAGGCTTCGTACACCGGCTCAATCGGAATTTCATCGTAGCGAACACCCTGCACACCCGCCATCCAACGTGCGTCTTCAAGGCTGATGTCGGCGTTGAATTTCGATGGCAGCATCACGCAACGCACGCGATCACTTCCCAGCGCGTCCACAGCAATCGCGAGCACGACCGCAGAATCGATGCCGCCGGACAAGCCGAGCACAATGCCAGGAAAACGATTCTTGTTGATGTAATCCTTAACGCCGAGTACGAGCGCCGAATACACATCCGCCGTGGCTGACGGCAATGTGTTGTAACGCACGGGCTTTGGCGTCGCACCCTCAAATTCAACCACCGCGGTGACCTCGACAAACCCCGGCAATCGCTGCGTGACTTCGCCCTTGCCGTTCATCACAAACGACTGTCCGTCATAGACGATTTCGTCTTGCCCACCGATCAAATTGCAGAAGATAACGGGCAAGCCCTGCTCTTCGATGCGTTCGCGGCAAGCCGCTTCGCGCGCCGCGAGATGTTCGGTATCAAACGGCGAACCGTTGAGCACCGCGAGGACCTGCGCGCCTGCTTCTCGCGCGAGCGCGGTCGCGCGCGACAACCATACGTCTTCGCAAATGAGAACGCCGACGCGAACGCCGCCGACTTCAAACACCGTGGCAGCGTTGCCGTGTTCGAAGTAGCGTTTGTCGTCGAACACCGAATAGTTCGGCAAATCCATCTTGCGGTGAATCGCTTCAATCTTGCCGCCGCGCAGCACGGCAGCTGCGTTGTAAAGACCCGTTTCATCACGCCAAGGCAGACCGACCAGCGCGGTGAGTGACGGCGGCAAGTTAGCAGCCAGCGTTTCGACTTCGGATTTGCACGCCGCGATGAACGACGGCCGCAGCAGCAAATCTTCGGGTTGATACGAACAGATCGAGAGCTCCGGCGTCACGAGCAAATCAGCGTTGACGGCGGCCGCAGAACGTGCAGCGTCGAGAATCTTCGCGGCGTTGCCTTTGAGGTCGCCGACGGTGAGGTTGAGTTGGGCAATGACAGCTTTCATGGGTGAATTGTAGGGGGCACGCGTCGGTGCACGAGTGCGCGAAACATGCGGCACAATGCGACCATGCATATTGAATTCGTAGATTCGCTCGCGGAAATTCCCGCTGACGCATGGAACGCGTTAGTCGCCGCAGCGGAGGGCAACGTATTTCTCTCGCACGCGTATCTGCATGGGCTGCACGACACGGATTGCGCCACCGCGCGCAGCGGGTGGCAGCCGTGCTACCTCATCGCGCGCGACGGTCAGGCCTTGATCGGCGCGCTGCCGCTGTACCTGAAGGCGCACTCCTACGGTGAGTACGTGTTCGATTGGGCGTGGGCGGACGCGTACAAGCGCGCGGGTGGCCAGTACTACCCGAAGCTCCTCGCCGCCGTTCCGTTTACGCCCTGCAGCGGTCCGCGCGTGTTGGCCGCCGATGGCTCCGTGCAGCGTGCGTTGATGCAAGCCGCATTGACTTACGCAAAGGACTTGGGCGTGTCGAGCTTGCACGTTTTGTTCCCGCCCGAGAGCGAGGCCAACGAGTGGAAAGACGCGGGCTTGATGTTGCGGCAGGGCGTGCAGTTTCATTGGGAGAATCACGGTTATCGCGACTTCGACGCGATGCTCGCCGCAATGGCGCACGACAAGCGCAAACGGATCAAACAAGACCGGCGGTATGTGGCTGAAGCGGGCGTGACGTGGCGCGTGGCTCGCGGGGCAGCAATCAGCGAGTCGGACTGGTCGTTCTTTTATCGCTGCTACGACGCAACCTATCGCGCCCACATGTCGTCGCCGTACCTCTCGCTGGAATTTTTTCAGAGGCTCGGCGCTGAGTGCGACGACGCGGTGACACTCTTCATCGGCGACGTGAACGGCGAACCGCTCTGCGCGTCGCTCTGCATCGCCAGTGGCGACACAGTGTACGGCCGTTATTGGGGAACGTTGGCGCCGCTGAAATCGTTGCACTTCGAGGCGTGCTACTACCAACCGATCGAATGGTGCATCGCCAACGCCTTCCAGCGCTTCGAGGGTGGGGCGCAAGGCGCACACAAACTCGCACGCGGATTGTTACCGACGGCCACCTACTCCGCGCATTGGCTTGCGGACTCGCGCTTTGCAGATGCGGTCGACGACTACCTCGCGCGTGAACGCGTGGGCATCGCACACACGCTGGAAGAACTTAACGAGAGTTCACCGTTCAAGCAGCAGCAATGAAGGTTTTCTACACGGATCACTTCGTGTTGCCATTGCCGGAGGGGCATCGCTTTCCGATGCAAAAGTACGCGCTGCTGCGCGAAGCCGTGCAGACGTTCGCACCGCAGTCGCTCGAAGAAGCCCCGGCTGCGACCGACGATCAATTGCTCCTCGCACACGATGCCGCCTACGTGGACCGCATGTCTTCAGGCGGGCTCACGACCAACGAGGCGCGGCAAATCGGTTTCCCGTGGAGCCCCGCTATGGCTGAGCGCGCGCGGCGCTCGGCAGGTGCGACGATTGCCGCCTCAATCGCGTCGCTAAGCGAGCGCTGTAGCGTCAACCTTGCGGGCGGCACGCATCACGCCTTTCGCGATCACGGCGAAGGGTTTTGTTGCTACAACGACGCCGCAGTCGCCGCGCGCGTTGTTCAACGCGACTGCGGCATCAAGCGCGTTTTAATTTGCGATTTGGACGTGCACCAAGGCAACGGAACGGCGAGCATTTTTTCGGGCGACGCCAGCGTTTTCACGTTTTCGATGCATGGCGAGAAAAACTATCCCGTGCGCAAAGAAACCAGCAGCCTCGACGTGGAACTATCCGATGGTTCTGACGACGCGGCCTACCTCACCGTATTGCGCGCCCATCTGCCACGCATCACTTCGGAGTTCAAACCCGAAGCGATGATCTACCTCGCTGGAGCGGACCCGTATGAAGGTGATCGGTTGGGGCGTTTGAAACTCACCAAACTTGGCCTCTGTGAACGTGATCGGTATGTACTGAGCCTTGCACGTGATTGGACGATCCCAATCGCAGTCACGATGG